>CALJTN010000310.1 GCA_937976175.1 uncultured Clostridiaceae bacterium
ATCATTTGGAGTACCTGCTGCAAAGTCACAATTACCTCTCACATTAATTATTTTACCCTTGTAATGCTTCTTTAACAAGGCTACATCCTCTACATTGTCACCTAAGTGAATTAGTACATCTAAGTCTCTTATCTTCTCTCCTAGGCGCTCTATGCTGTTAATATCCCTATGTGTATCACTTATAACACCTATGCGCATTTTAAATCACCTCTTTATCAATATACCATGGCGTATCTTCAAAAATAAACTAAGCAGTATGCTAGTCTGATTTTTAGATGCCTACTAATTATATGTTCTATATTAGTTTTTCAAGCTCACTTTTTAATTTATCTAACGCTCTTCCTCTATGGCTAATAGCATTTTTTTCTTCTGAGCTCATCTGTGCAAAAGTTTTCTTATATTCTGGTACAAAAAATAGTGGATCATATCCAAAGCCCTCTTCCCCTCTAAATTCAGCTGTGATTATCCCCTCTACCTCACCTTGCACTTTTACTATTTCATCTTCATTAACTATAAGCACCATAGCGCAAAGAAATTTAGCTTTTCGCTGGTCTTCCTTAATGCCTTCTAAAAGATATAAGAGTTTATCGTTATTTGCTTTATTATTTCCATGTTCACCAGCAAACCTGGCTGAAAAAACACCTGGGGCACCATTTAATGCTTCCACTGATAAGCCTGAATCATCTGCCAGCACCATGTTCCCATCAGCTATTTTGAAAATCTCCTTAGCCTTTATGTCTGCATTCTCCATGAAGGTGCTCCCTGTTTCCTCTACATCAATATTAATATTAGCTTCATTTAAAGATAATACTTCAAAAGGAAATTGTGATAAAATTTCCTTTATCTCTTTAATCTTATGGTCATTATTACTAGCAACTATTAATTTTTTCATTATTATCCTCCTCGTCATTATCTGGGGTAGATAATAATTACTAGCTACCCCTAATCATGTAAATACAATATATTTAAAAATTATATACTAAACAACTCATCTCTAGTAGGTGGTAACACATCTTTTTCTATTCCATTTGTTACCAATATACCTCTATCCGCAGTGATGCGCCCAATTACTGTAGCCTCTATGCCTTTGCTACTTAATTTATTTACTAGTTCTTTTCCATTGCCCACAGTTATTAGCATGCTACCTGAAGATATGAATTTCAAAGGGTCCACATTAAGTGTTTCACATATTTTATGTGTAATAGAGCTAATAGGCATTTTATCACTATATACCTTAAACCCCAAGTTGCTAGCTTCAGCAAGCTCCCATAATGCTCCCAATACTCCACCTTCAGTTATGTCATGCATAGAATTAACACCAAATTCTCCAGCTATAAGGCCTTCATTAACCACGCTAATACTATTAACATAGTCTTTTGCTATGTGTATTTCTTCATCAGTTAAAACATCTCTTACCCTATGTAGATAATCGTTTACTATAATTGAAGTGCCTTCCAGGCAGAGTAGCTTAGTAACAACAATTTCATCTCCTAGTTTTGCTCCGGAAGTTGCCACCGCTGCCAATGCTTTTCCTTTTCCTATGGCTGTACAAGAAACTACTATTCTATTGACTGCTTCCGTAACCTCGGTGTGACCACCTAATATCTCCACATTAAGTTTCTTGGTCTCTTCATCAATTTCTTCCATAATGTTTTTTATATCTTCAAGAGTAGCTGTTGGCGGTACAAGAATTGTAACTAAAATACCTACAGGCTCAACTCCACAAGAAGCTATATCATTACAATTTATATGAACTGCTAACTTCCCTATATTTTTATCTGCTCCCGTTATTGGGTCTGTAGAAACGATGCATTCATACTCACCAAAATTTATGACACTGCAGTCTTCCCCTATTCCACTTCTAATTCTTACATCATCCCTAGCAACACTTTTATTGTTATCAATTATTTGTTTTAAATCATCCCAATTTAGTTTTCCAACTTCCATTTAAATTCTTCCTTTCTTATTTTATAAAACTAGCACATTTTAACATATGTAATCATATTATTTATATAAGGATTAATATATGGTGGTGTTATCTTGAAATTTATCGGACCTTTTTTAAGAATCAATACATTAAACAAAAATAACATAAAAAATCAGTTTTTTTACTTATCAAAAGAATCATTAAAAGATATAGTTTTTGATTCCAAATGCGGAATATATATTCCCTTAAAAGATTTAAAACCTAAATCTTTTTCTAAGATTGATATTACCACAACTAACTTAAATTCTCCACTTTTATGTATTTATAAAAAAGCAGATGCTAAACTAAAATCGGAAGAAGGCACCTTAGTTTGGAATGAAAACAAGGTAAAGAAAGACATAACCATTAATAGCAATGCATTCATGACTTTGTCTCTATTAGAAATGGCTGATTATTATAGTAGCTTTAGGAACATTGATGATAGTCAATATGCTCTTAGCTCTCTGTACCTTAAACTATGCAAAGAACAGTTAGAGTTTTACGCTTCTTATTTCCGAAATAAAGATGGGCTCTTTGTCGATAAAAAGGATTTAACTGATCCCATGAACCAAGAGTTTAATTTCGAAGATAAAAACACCAAATTTAGGTTTTCTGATCAAGCCTTCATGATGGCAGCTTATTACAAATATTCTTCTCATGATAAAGGCAAACATGAGGGTGAATATAAAAAGTTTGCCCTAGATATTCTTAATATGTTTACTCAATATAAAGAAGAAATTTATAATGTTTCTTTTGAGGAACTGAACAAAATATGTTTTGCCTTAAATGTTTTCTACAAATACTCTGGTTTACAAGAATGTGAGCATTTATTACTTGATTTTTCAGATTTACTTATGGAACAATATAATACTAAGCCCGCTATAATCATTAATGCTAAATTAGATTATGCCTGTATGCTTTTTATTAATTGTACCCTTGTATATAATAGTACTTTAATGCATAAATTTAAAGATGCTAGTGATGACTTATACGAAAAACTTACAAAATTGTACGAAAGTACTAAAGGTCTTTTCCTAAAAGAAAATACTGACAAAGAGATAAACTATACCTGCGATGAGCTGTTGCTATATATGTATAGCATGATGATATATTCTGATTTTAATGATATAGAAGATAATTCTAATATGCTTCAAGATATTTTTAAACATCAGGTTTTAGACTCTGGTATAATTTTAAGCTGGCCTGAGGCTCCTGCTTTAGATAATGCAGAGCATTACAGAAATTTTTCACTTAAATCAGAAGATCTGCTTAAAGATGAGGATTTCAGAATGCCTACTATGCCAACCCCTGAAAGTAGTGAGTTAGCTCCTATTTTCATAAAAAACGTGGTATACAATAAACGTAAGGAAACCTTCAAGCAAAGTAAAATATCTTTTGATAGTAGCAAGAATATGTTTATATTCTTCTTAACAACATTTTTTAGAAATCAGTAGCATTGAGCTAACGTCAAAATCCTGTTAACAGAACAAGTTAACAGGATTTTTTTATGCTTTATTACTATACAGTTTTAACATTTTTTATATAAACTCTAAAAGCAAGTTCTTCTAAAAAGCTAAACATACTTGTAGTTATTAAATATATACCTAATGCAATTGGAGCTGCTTTAGCAAAAAATAAACTGACCAATGCAATCATTGTAATGTTCCCCTTACTAGCTGTAGCCTGACCTTCAATTTTTAAGAAGGCAACATAAGAAAGCAAACTTGGAGTTAAAGATGCAAGCATATATATGAGTGGAATTATGTAATGACTGTCCGGTACACTGATACTGGACACCCAAGGTACAAGCACTGTTTCCACATTCACAGGCATTTTTTTAATTACACTCCACATAGTCATAAGTATAGGTGCTTGAAGTAGTGTTACTAGGCATCCCAGCATGCCTTTTGCACTTTCAGCAGAATATTTCTTAACTTCTTCATCAAGTTTATCTTTATTATCTTTATATTTTTCTTTAATCTCCTGCATTTTTATAGTAAACTTTTGCTGTTGTTGCATAGCTTTTTTTTGTTTAAATGATAATGGTGAAAGTATTACTCTCACACTTACTGTCAATAGAACTATTGCTAGTCCCCAGTCTCCAGTAAAATTGAAAATTGAATTTAATAGACCACTTAAAAAATTAAAAATGATGTTCATCCTTATCTCCCCTTCGAATAATTTTGGTTAAAACATCATTTCCATTTTAAAACGTCCTATATATCTCCATATACCATATTTCTCATAAGTTATATAATTCCGTGGCAATAGTTTCTTTATAAATTCAAGCCACTGAATTAAGATACTTCTTGTAACACTTTTTTCTGTTTTATACTTGAACTTCTTATAGGAGTATAATGCATAGGAGAAGACGCCGGTAAAAATCGCTATTAAAAACATTAACTGAATTAAATTTATTAAGTCGTAATTCAACTTACATCCCTCCTCACATATTATATCTTATTACTATATCATTATTAATTTAGTTCCTCAATAATATTTAGGAACTATTAACAATAATGTAATATTTGAAACCTATGTTAATATTATGTATAACTGAAATTACTTTGTACCCATCGCATTATTCTTATAAGCATAATCAAATATTAAATTTCCACTCCTAGTGGTATAAATATCTTTAATATTT
>CALJTN010000311.1 GCA_937976175.1 uncultured Clostridiaceae bacterium
ATTATCCCGTTATCTGCAGTTAGTTTAGCCATTGCTTTTGGCTTCAATAATAAGGATGTCCTATTAATCTATTTATTATTTGGAGTACCAACAGCAACGGTGTCCTATATTATGACAGTAGCTATGAATGGGGACAAGGACCTATCATCAAATATTATTATGACTACAACCATACTATCAAATTTCACCATGACATTATTCATTTTCGGGTTCAGGTCTATGGGAATTATTTAGATTTGTAAAAAATTATAGACGTCAAAGAGAATTCCTAAGATAGTTACATTCATTAAGTTAAGCCAGTAAATAATTCTCTTTAAAACGAATAAAAGGCGTAGTGGAAAAAATTGCTAAAATCACAATAAACAAAAAAGGAGATGCATATAATTGAAAATGCTAAGACAAATGGCACTTGTACTACTATTAGTTTTTATAGGTGAGCTGCTTAATAAAGTATTCAAAATACCCATACCTGGAAATATAATCGGTATGATTATATTATTAGTAGCACTTTTAACTGGAATTATTAAGCTTCAACAAATTGAAGAGATTAGTAAATTTTTGCTGGACCACTTATCGTTCTTTTTTATTCCAGCAGGTGTTGGACTGCTGTCAGTAACAGGAATGCTGAAGGGGTCATGGTATTTTATATTGTTAATATGTGTGGTTACAACTATTTTAGTTATGGCTACTACAGCATTAGTTGTACAATTTTTAAGGAGGTTACAGCATGAAAGAAATCCTAAGTAGCCCTCTATTTGGAGTTTTAATTTCACTTATTGCATTTGAAATTGGACTTTTTGTTAATAGAAAAACAAAGAAATCATTTCTAAATCCACTGTTGATAGCTATTGGAATTGTTATAGTTGTACTTAAAACCTTTGATATTAGCTTGGAGGATTACAAGAAAGGGGGACAAGTTATATCTTTTCTTCTAGCCCCAGCCACCGTGGTTTTAGCTGTGCCATTATATAAGAACTTCGCAGTACTTAAAAAGAATGCAATACCCATAATTGTTGGTATTTTTATTGGCTCAGTGGTAAGTGTAACTTCTATTATTTTACTATCAAAAGCTTTTAAATTAAATGCGGTGCTTAGTTTATCATTAGTGCCTAAATCAGTGACAACGCCAATTGGTATTGAGATTTCAAAGCAGCTTGGAGGAGTACCAGAACTTACGGTTGCAACAATTATTATAACGGGAATTACAGGCGCAATAATATCACAAGTTGTATTTTCAGCCTTGAGGATAAAGGATAAAGTGGCAATGGGTATTGCTATTGGAACTTCTTCCCATGCGGTAGGGACTTCTAAGGCAATTGAAATGGGAGAAATTGAGGGAGGGATGAGTGGACTATCAATAGGAGTAGCAGGGCTTATTACAGTTATTATTGCCCCTGTAATAGTTAAAATATTTCTGTATTTTTCTATTATCTAGTCTACTTATTTGTCCTCTATTAAATAAAGAATATGAAAGTCAACCTATATTGACAAAAAAAATTATTTCTATATCATATAAGCTAGAAAGGTTTTGTAAAAGGAGGGTACAATATGTCTCTTTTAGGGCCAGAATTAGCACAAAAATTTATTGATAAAACAGCAAAAAACTTAGAGTATAATGTAAATATTATGAATGATAAGGGTATAATTATTGCCAGCAAAGATTCTTCTAGAATAGGAAACTTCCATGAAGTTGCTTATGCTTTGTTAAATGGAACCCTTCAATCAGGAGTTGTTAAAGAAGGTCAAAAATACTTAGGTACAAAACCTGGAGTAAATCTGTTTATTGATTATAAAGATAAGCATGTGGGTGTTATATGTGTATCTGGCAATCCAGAGAATGTAAATGCTTTTGCTCAGTTGGTTAAGGCATCTATGGAAGTAATGTTAGAGTATGAAATAAATGTGGAAGTAGAACATGTTCGAAAAAATAAGGCTGAACAGTTTTTATATTATTTGTTATTCGAAGCAAATTTAGATATGTCTGTAGCAAATACCATGGCAGATGGACTTGAAATTTCAAAAGATACATTAAGAGCGTGCATTATTATAAAAACCAATTCAGAATGTGACCCTAAAAAGGTGGTACAGGCACTGGTAAATGCTGAGGGGCACTCCTATCAGGATATTATAATAATAACAAGAAATGGTGATATTGCTATGCTTAAGGCCATCAATATTGAACGTACAGAGGCCATTAAGAATTACAAACGCATTATAACCGAATATTTAAATGATTTTTATGAAAAAAATTTTATAGAAGATGATGAAAATAAAATGAGCATTACCATTGGAACCTTACAGGACGATATTAGTAAATACAGATCATCTTACCTTCATGCACAAGAACTAGGGTTACAAATGAAGTGGAAAAAAGGTATTTATTTTTTTAATGATTATATTTTAGATTATATTAGACGTATTTCTACTATAAAAATTTATGACAATATATATAGTATTTATAATGACCAATATAATGAACAAGAAAAAAATTTTATTGGTGAGGCTGTAGAAGTATTAAATAGAAATAATTATAATGTAGTTAGTAGTTCAAAAGAGCTATTCATGCATAGAAATACATTACTTTTTAGACTTAATAAAATAAAAGAAACGCTGAATATTGATCCAATATCAAACGCATCCCATAGGGAATTTCTTAATGAACTGGCTTATTATTTCAGACAAAAATAATTAAAGTGTTAAATGGAAGAAGAATAAATTCGGGTATTTAGCAGCGGGATTTTTTTCTTCACCAAGATATAATGAGGGGAAGTAATAGCGATGAGCTTTTTATTTAACAAGGGAAAAAATAATGAGGAGGTAGGGAAAAGTCGGTTTAGGGGAAGCTTAACTGAGTATAAAAAAATTACAAGGGAGGCTACTTTTAGAATATTAAATACCATAATTATATACAATGCAGAAGAAGATTACTACGAAACCTTAGCTACCTGCGTTAATGAGAATAATGTAATAGAAACAATAAGCATAGAAGGATTTGAAATACATGAAAATGTTATAGACTTTAAAGGTGCATATATTGACTATGAAGAGTACGAGGAAGACTCAGAAATAAACTGCACTGGCACAATATATTATTTATAATTTATTTTTGCAACTTGCACGTGGTAAGTTGCCACTTGCCACGTGGGTGGCACCAGAGAGAGGATATAGATATGAGACAACAGCATCCACTAATTCACACTTTGCTTCACTTAAAAGGAAACCCTAGAGCCTGCGTTTATACTGAACCACTATGGGGAATTCCTTATAACTTATTTGCCCCCTATGTATCCATATACATGTATACTTTAGGGCTTACGGATAGCCAAATTGGTTTTACGGCCAGCATAGGAATGGCTTTTCAAATAATATTCTCACTTCTTGGAGGTGTGATTACAGACAAGCTAGGCAGAAAGAGAACTACCTTGATTTTTGATATTTTATCCTGGAGTATTCCATGCTTAATATGGGCTTTTTCTAGAAACTTCTCTCATTTTGTGTTGGCATCTATCATAAATAGCATTTCCCGTGTCACCATGAATTCATGGAATTGTTTATTAGTTGAAGACTCAGATAAAGAGAAAATCGTAAATATTTATACCTGGGTTTATATAGCAGGGCTGGGTGCTGCATTTTTTGCACCTATTTCGGGGATTTTTATAGGTAAATTTGAACTGGTACCAACAGTAAGAGTCCTTTATATTGTTTCTTTTGTTATGATGACATCTAAGTTCTTAATACTTAATAAGTATTGTACAGAAACAAAGCAGGGTGTAGTTAGAATGGAAGAAACCAGAAACACCAATATTACCACACTTCTGAAGGGATATTCCTCTGTTTTTATTCAAATACTTAAAGCACCAGAAACCCTACTTACTTTAGGAATTATGCTTATTATGAGCATAATAGGGGTAGTGAATAACACCTTCTGGGCTATTATAGTGACGGAGAGAATTCATATACCAGCTAAATTTATAGGCATATTTCCCTTCATACGTTCTTCAATTATGCTTATATTCTTCTTTACCTTAGTTCCGAGAATTAGAGCTTTAAAGTTTAAGAAACCTTTGATTGTTGGATTTTCATTCTTCGCAATTAGTCAAATCCTCTTAATCATAGCTCCAGATAAAGGATATTTAATTCTAGTAGTAAGTATTATTTTAGAGGCCTGCAGTATATCTCTTATAAGCCCCCTTCTAGATTCTATGCAGGTTGTGTTAGTAGACCCACAGGAAAGAGCTAGAATAATGGCTATATTATATGTAATCGTTGTTGCTTTTACATC
>CALJTN010000312.1 GCA_937976175.1 uncultured Clostridiaceae bacterium
ACTTCGTTAATATTCTTGTTATATTCACTATTTATATATGGCTCAACATCTAAATGAACTCCTTGAAATCTCTCAGCTACTAAGGAATTATTCTGATACTTAGTTAGCCAATTAAAAAATTTTATTCTATGCTTATCTCCATTAGAACTTACCCAATTAGATGAACCATCTAAAGCCTGCACTGAAATGCCGCTTTCCCCTGCTTTATTAATAAATGAATTGTAATATTGATTTTCTAATGTATAATCAATTTGTAAATAAACTGTTTTAACCTTCTTTTCCACTAAAAAACTTATAATTTTATCCGAGTCCTTAGCTATCTCTGCAGTATTCCATAACCAAGTTGAAATTTTTGTAGTTTCTAATGAGGTACTATTAACGGTTGCATTAACTGTGTTCATTGGTAGTGCAAGAAGCAGTGTTAAGAAAAGGATAAGTGGTGTTTTAAATAATCTCATAATAACCTCCCTATTATAAAAATCCAAGAGGCTCCTAGGTGGAGTCCTGGTAACCTGGCAACCATAAGATATTTAATCTTTTAGGCCCATAGCTTTGCGTCTTTACCTTTCGATAAATTTGCCTTTTTCAGAATTATTCATCTGTTAATTACAATTTACTCCACTTTATAATAATGTGCAAGTATAATGTTGTATTATTTACTGTTCAATTAATTTTTGATGATATTCTACTCCTTTGTATTTCCTTATAAAAATAACAAACCAAGTTGTCAAAATAATTCCTTTAAGTACACTACTCATACTAATGCTCCACCATACACCATTTAACCCTAGTAGTGTGGCACTGGATAAAACTAATGCTGCTGGCACACGAAGTCCCGTAAAAATGATACTTACAACAGATGGAGGAATAGTTTTTCCTAGACCATTGAATGCACCTCCAGTGGCAATCTCAATACACATAAAGAACTGAGATAAACCTAAAATGCGCAAATATGTTGTTCCATATTTAATAGCTTCTTCTTCTTGAATAAAAATAGAAAATATGGGTCTTGCGGCAAAAATCAGAAGAGATGAGGCCAGCACGCCAACAATACATACAATAGTTAAGCCTGTAAAATATCCTTTGTAAATTCTTTCAAACTTTTTCGCTCCATAATTTTGTCCAACAAAGGTACTAAGTGCTGTTGAAAATCCCCCTGCTGTCATCCAGGAAATAGCTTCTATCTGTGACCCTACCTTTTGAACAGCTATAGGTACAGCCCCCCAATTAGCTATAATTCTAGCAAGTATCATCGCAAATATTGAAAACAACCCACTTTGAACTGCCACAGGAAGTCCGAGCCTTGCAATATGTTTTATACGACTTTTATCTGGCATTAAAAATAGATTAAACTCTGAAAATAAGTGTGTCTCTTTTTTTGCTTTGTAAATGAAAATAATAGTTACTATAAACTGAGCAAATATAGTTGCTATAGCTGCACCCTTTACCCCTAAACTTGGAATTGGACCTATTCCCCAAATTAGTATAGGATCAAGGAGTATATTTATTATTAAGCCTATTGTATTTATTCTAAAAGGAGTTTTACTATCTCCATATCCATTAAATATTGCTGTAAATACTGGATTTATGAAATAAAAGTTCATTCCTAGTGAAATAATCACCAAATAACTAATTGCCATGCTAATAACATCAGCATCTCCTAAGTTAAAAAATCCTATCAATGACTTTCTAAATAATATAAGCATGATTCCATAAATTAATGCAAATATCACATTCATTTGAATAGTATGTTGCACATAGCTTTTTATAGATTTTTCATCATTTCTTCCTACGGATTGCGAAACTCCAATTTCTGCGCCTATCTTTGGTATAAGAATAAGTGCCATCCCAAACCATGTAAAAAATCCTGCAGTACCCACAGCAGCCACAGATTTACTTCCCATTCTGCCAATCCACACCATATCCGTCATATTATAAGCCATTTGAACAAAAGACGTTCCCATAATAGGAAGTGCTAGCTTTAATAGTGCTGTAAATATACTTCCTTCAGTTATTTCATTGTTTTTAACCATTCTGACTATACCCTCCTTTGACATTCTTACTTTACTAATTAATAAATACATGCTTTGTAGCAACATACCTAGTATAGCTCATTATAATGATAATTTAAATAAGCTCTTAACAATTCAAAGAGGATGATTTAATATCACCCTCTTTCTATTTAATCTTCACTTTTACAACTTAAATTCCCCTACTATTAAATCAAGTATTTCCGAAACACCCTTTAATCTCTCTGATTCTTGTGCTACATTTTCCATTTCACTTACATGTTCTTGAACACTAGCACTAACTTGCTCTGTGGCACTAGCTGCTGCTTCTGAAACAGCAGAAATGCCGTGTACAGCGTCCAAAACTATATTCTTATTTTCGCTTACTTTTTTAATATTATTGCTGAGCTCATCTATTTGTATTACTGTGCCCTTAATAGATGATTTAATATAAGTGAAGGCATTTTCTGCTTGTTCCATAGCCTTATTAGCTTCAATATTTATATTTGTAGCATTATCCATATTATTTTTTGTTTTATTTATTTCACTTTGAATCTCTTCCACTAGGCTACTAATTTCATTAGTTGAATTAGCCGTTTGCTCTGCTAACTTTCTAACTTCATCAGCTACTACTGCAAAACCTTTTCCACTTTCCCCAGCTCTTGCAGCTTCTATAGCTGCATTTAACGCCAGTAAATTCGTTTGTTTTGCTATAGCTTGTATAGTATTTATAATTTGTCCAATAAAGCTCGATTTACTAGATAGAAGGTTTATATTGGTTTCCAATTCACTTATAGCTTCATCATTTTCCTTAAACTTGTGTGAAAGTAGTTCCATAGATTCTATCCCCTTGCTATTTATCTCATCGGTTTTATTAAAGTATTCTTTAACTAAAGTAGCACTGCTTACAGCATTATCGATTTCTGCCGCAAAACTTATAAGTCTTTCAGTTGCAACTATGACATTACTAGCCTGTTCTGAAGCTCCCTCTGCTAAATTATCTACGGTTTGTGAAATTTCGTTTATAGTTTGAGAACTTTCATTGGTAGCTTTTGCTAAATTGTTCGTAGCTGAAATAACTTCTCCTGAACTCTCTTTTATGGCTGAACTTATCCCTCTTAGGGATTCTCTAAGTTCTGATACAGCTCCTGCCATTATACCAATTTCATCCTTATGCTTTAATAGTTTTTCATTCTTTTCATCATAAGTTAAATCAAGCTGTGTAGTCCTTTTCACAATTTCTGAAATATCTAATATAGGGTCCGATAGCTTTTTAGATGTTAAATATGCTAAACCAAAGGACACTATCATTGAAACTAAAATTACAATCCCAAAGTATATTACTAACAATTTTAAAGGTTTTCTAAACTCACTAACGGGAATAGCAAATCCTATCTTCCATTTAGCTGATGGAATATCAGTAACAGCAAAATATTTATTTACGCCATCATAATCCTTAAAAGTGTTAACTTCAGTAGTCTGATTTTCTTTAGTTGCAACAAATTTATTAAAAATTCCGTTCATAACTGTACCTAAATTTTCAATCTTGTCCTCATTTGCTTGAAAGTCCTTATTACGATGGACAATAATATTATTTTCACTATCTAAAAGAAAGGCATAGCTGTTATCAATTGGTTTTGCATTAGAAGCTACATCTGTTAGATATTTTACACTTATATCAGAAGCTGCCACACCTACAACTTCTCCATTTTGCTTTATGCTTTTAGCTATAGTTATAACCATCTGATTTGAGTCACTATCAACATAGGGCGTTGTATAGATAACTTTATCACTAGCTAACGCTAGATTGTACCAATCCTTCTGTGTACAATCATACCCTTCAGTTGGAACCCATTCACTAGCTGACAGTATTACTTTATCCTTGTAGCCTACATATACATCTATGCTATTCTCTGAATTTACTGCTTGTCTAGTTTTTAAATACTCTATTATTTGCTTGTCATTGTAATTACTATTAAATTCTAATGCCCCTGCTGTACTTTCCATCAAGCTTCCTTGAAGTGCTAACCATCCGTCGATTATACTAGAATATTTATCACTAGTTACAATTAGACCATTTGTAGCTTCTTTTAATATTAACTTATTAGAAATTAAATATCCTGTAAATGTAGAAAAACAGAGTACACCTACAACTATTAAGCATATAAATGTTGTAATCCTAGCCTTAATACTTTTCATTCTACAAGCCCCTTTCTTTACTGCTAATTTAGTTAACGCATAATTTGTAATATTATATATTTTATTTCACATCATGATTATATTTTAACAGACTATACCGTTATTTAAAATCTAATTTTGCATTTTTTATCTATTTTTCACAAATATCTATTATAGTACTATATTTATTTCAATTTCGCACCTAATAAATAGTAACTTTATGTAAAATTAAGAGAACTTCTAGATTGAATTTTTCAATCTAGAAGTTCTCTTACACTCCTTTACTTTACCTTTATTTTAGAATGAAAGTACGCATCTTCCACTAATACAAAAATATGCGTATATCCTACTATCCTAAAAAAGAGTATCGTGTCCTATATAGCAAGCTATTTCGCTCTTTAAAAATACATCCTGAATTTCAATCAGTTTTTCAATGGGTGTTGTTTCGTAGTCTCCGTATTCGTATTTCTTGCCAAGCTGTTTCCATTTTGAATCACCCATCCTATGAAAAGGAAGTATATTTATTTCAACTAAGCTACAGTCTTTCATAAAATCAACAACTCTCATTATATTATCAGAGTCATCATTAAACCCCTGAATAATTGGCATTCTCAAAACTAATCTACCTTGCCAATTAGACTTTGCAAGGTCCCTAATATTATTTAAAATAGTAGCATTATTAACACCAATATAGGCTTTGTGTTTATGAGAATCCATATGCTTTATATCTATAAATGCAAAATCTACATACTGCATTATATCTATAAAATCCTTTAAATCTGCAAACCCACTAGTTTCAATGGTAGTGTGTATAAAAGACTCTTTACATCTTCTGAGTGCTTCTTTAACAAATTCCTTCTGTAAGAAGATTTCACCACCACTGAAGGTTACCCCACCCTTTGAACTCCAAGAATTTCTATCCCGTTCTAAAACTCTCATAAGTTCTTCAAGGGAGTAATTACTTCCGCAAACTTTTAATGCCTCATTGTAACAAGCTTTCGTACAACTAAAATTACTGCACTGAAAGCATTTTTCTTTGTTAATAACTAGTGTTCCACCCGTAACGCTTATAGCATTTTGGGGACATGCCTCTGTACATCGCAAGCATCCTTTAGAAGCCTTGCATTTACTTTCGGCAAACATTAGCTCCTTCTTCAAAGACCAACTTTCAGGATTAGCACACCATGAGCAACTAAGTGGACATCCTTTCATAAAAACTGTAGTTCTCGCTCCTGGGCCATCATGTACAGAAAAACTTTGAATGTCAAAAATTCTACCTATTTCATTACTTATAGGCATTTTTCATACCCTTCACAGGTTATTGCACTGAGTTCTCCAAAGCTCCAAGCATGATCTCCAAGACCAATACATGTGCCAATATTTTCTTCATTAACGTTCTTAAAGTTTTCACAATTACTGCATTTAGGAGCTAATTTAAAGCTTGTACAAGTTTCTCCATCAATATTAACAAATCCATTACTTATTCTACATATACCCTTTGCTGCATCTATAGGAGAAAAATTTAAACAATTACTATGTTTGTCCATACTCTACACCCCTTCATATTCTGTTCTTGCAATTACTTCATCTTGTATAGGCTTTCCAATTTCACACCAATATTGAGTAAATCCAGCAACTCTAACCATCAGATCTCTATATTCTTCAGTATTTTTCTGAGCATCTTTAAGCACATTTGAGTCTATAATATTATATTGAATATGGAATCCACCTTTTCTTAAGTAGGATCTTGTGAGTTCTAGAAGATTCTTCGTTCCTTGCTCTCCTTGTATAGCACTAGGATGCAGTTTAAGGTTCATTTGTGAGTTTTGTGATTTAGAATGATCCCATACCGTTGCAGATTCAAATAATGCATATGGTCCGTTTTTATCTGTACCTGGATATGCAGACATTGAACCATCTGCATAAGTCGTCCCTGCAAGCCTTCCATCTGGAGTTGCTAGTGTGGCCGCTCCTTGTGCTCCGTGAGTTGAAACAGAAATCTGACAAGCATACATCTTTTTACCATATAGTGATTCAAAGTTATGGGTCACATCACAGAACCAGTCTTCATATTTTTTTAAAATATTATCAACATAGCCGTCATTATTACCATATTTAGGAGCTATAATGCACTCTGCATAAATATCCTCATATTTATGTGAATCAGATTTTTTAACCTGATCAACCAAGGAATAACTTCCAACTTCTTCCGCTCTTTTAAAACCAAAGTTATTTAGCATAGCTTCTCGAAGTTCCTCTAATGAATACTTCTTATCATCATATATAATCTTCTTTAAGGCTGCAAAAGAGTTTACCGCAGTTATAGTACCACAGCTTTCCACATTGTAAGTGGCATTATACTTATATCCCATATTACCAATATGTTGTCCTTTATCAAGACAATCAGGTTTTAAAAATGAATTTACAACAGACATATTATTTTTACGCCATATATCATGCTGTATATTATTAGTTTTCGCTAGTACATCTATTGCTTCAGCATAGTACGCCTTAAAAGTTTCCCATAACTCCTCGTAAGTTTCAAGCTTTTTATTATGAGGTTTAAATACCTGTATATTAGTTCTTTCATCTTTACCATTAGTAAGTACCAATTCAAGAATCTTAGGATTAGCAATAAAATGTACTCCTACACTGGTAGGTTGACCTGCTCCCCCTGGTATAAAATATTTTTTGCCTTTTAGTGTTAACTCTTTCCATGTACAAGGAGAAGTTTCTAAACAACCACCTATTGCAAAGGCTCTAGCTTCTTCAACATTCATGCCCTCATCTCTGTATTGTTCCATTAAAAACTCCATACCCACTCTATTATTCATCCATGCAGGATATCCCGAACCAGTCTTATCGCACTCTACACATTTTAGCAAAAACTTTTCTGGAAGCTTTTCATCATAAAGTACAGATAAGGTAGGTTGTGGTGTTTCACAGGTCATTCCTGCCTCAACAATAAGTTCCTCAAGATCATTAGCTGCAGATTGTCCATCTTTAGTTAATCCACCAATAGTAAGGTTATTAAAGGTATTTCCTGATAGAACACCACCTACTACACCCATGGAAGCAAAACAATCAATGGCTGTAATCTTGATTCTATATAGCTCTAAAAGTTCTAAAACCTCTTCTTTAGTTATGTTCCCAGCTTCAATATCCTGTTCATACCAAGGATGAAGTACTTGTCCTAGTCTTCCAATAGATAACCCAGAGATTGCATCTTCATTTAACACTGCAAGATGAAGCGTATATGTCAACTGAAGTGCTTCACGGAAAGTTCTTGGCTGTCTATGCGCAATCCAGGCAAGACACTCACTAATCTCCTTATACTCTTTTTTAATTAACTCATCTTTGCCTTCCTCTGAAAGTCTTTTAGCCAGTTTTTCATAATTATGTATCCAAGCTTGAAGCCCCTCAATCATGTGTATAACAGCTTCATAAAAATATAATCTATCCATTCCAGTTATACCGTCACCATTAGCGGTGCCAGCTACTTCAGCTTTACATTCTTTTGCCATTTCTATAAGAGCATCAAAGCCATATTGAAGTGGGTAATAATAGTTAATTACTTCTCTTCCCTGTGGCAAGGTAAATCCTGAATCAAACATACATATAAGGGTCCTCATTATATTTTCTTTAAGCTCATAATTTGGAACCATCTTCTCGTATTTTCTACTAATATCCTCAACAGATCTTCCTACCCACTCATTAGCAACTTTTATAAGCGTAGGAATTTCTTCTTTTCTCATTCCAAATTTCCCTGCAATAGAAACAACGTTTCCAAAGCTTTTGGTTACATTTCCTCCACCTTTTCCGAATTCACTCAATTCATCAGCACTAGCACTCCCAGAGCTTAAAGCTTCTTTATAAAGTTCACTTTCCTTGGCCACAAAAAAGCTTTCTGAAAGCCAAGGCATGGGAAATGACCCTCTAAAATTATAACTTCTCTGCATTACAAGCATTTCACCTGGAATAATATTAGGTGTTAAATGTGAAAATGCAGTTTTTAAAGCTTTAGCTCTTCGAACTATAGTAATTTCTCCACTCATTTCATTCCAGGCACGTGTATACCAGTAAGGAAACTCCGTATCCGCCGTGGATAGTGTATTATAAAATATATTTCTTAGTCTCTCAGCCCTTGGAGAAGGTTTTTTCTTAATCTCCTTGTTTATCTTAAATTCTGATGTATTGTTAACCTCTTTGCTATAAGATATGCCTTTTGAACTCAGTATATCTGCGATTCTTTCTTGGGTTTTTTTATCCATAAAAATATTGTCCCCCTTTATGTAGTTTAAACATCCACCTTCTCCATTCTATTATTTTTCATAATTATTTCCAAATCTCAATTATCTCAAATTTACTCTTAATATAACAACACCCTCCATTACCTTGTAATTCCTAAAATATCCATTATATTTCTATAACACCCATAATTGCACCTTAAATTTTGCCGATTTTGTTCATAAAAATGTTATTTATAGAATTTAATACAAAATTTAATGGAATTATAGCACTTTCTGTTTAAATATGTTATAATTTGAATGATTTACTTATAATCTGACATTACTCAGTGTCAAACCCTAACAAATATCTATTTAAGCAAGGAGGCATTTTATGAAATCAATAAAAAAAACAATGCTTGTTTACTATAGCGTAAGCATTGCAATTATTCTCTTGGTAATGAGTATGATACTTTTTCTTAGCACTAAAAACACTATAACACCCATGACAGAAAATTATAGTCAGCAAATTGTAACTGCAAGGGGGGAACAATTAGGTGATTGGGTAAAATTACACTCTTCTGAAATAAGTTCTATATCTAAGGCAAAGTTTTTTCAGGAAATGGACATGGATTTAATAAAGCCAACACTTACTAATACATCTTCAAATAATCCTGATTATGAATTTCTATTTATAAGTGATAGTAATGGAGCTGCTTGGACAACCGAGGATCATACTATCGATGTCTCTGATAGAAGTTATTTCAAAGAGATAATGGAAGATGGAAAAGACCTTGTTATAAGTGATTACTTAACTTCAAAAGATGGTACAAAGAAAATATTTGTTATTGCGTCAGCCATTAAAAATGGTGACACTTTAGTAGGTATTACTGGTGCAGTTATTTCTTTTGAAAACCTCACTAAAATTACTAATAAAATAAATACAGAAGGTGGCTATGGGTGGATAGTTAGTGGCTCCGGATTAGTTCTAACACATCCAAACCCTGAGGTGGCTTTTAATGTGAATGTTCTTGAATCCGAGAAGCTTGGCTTTGTTAATCTTGACAAGGCAGGCAAAAACATGACTTCCGGCAAAACTGGCGTTGAACATATCATAAGGCCTGATAAAGTAAAGGAAACTCTTGTATTCTCACCGGTACCAAACACTCCAGGTTGGAGCCTAGGAATTGCCATGCCTACTTCAAACATTAATAAAAAAACAGTCATTATAACCTATTTTATTTTTGGTGGCTTTTCTATATTATATATTGTTATGTTATTATTGACACTTCGGATTTCTGGTATGATAACAAAACCATTAATACTTGCTGTAGGTCATATTAACTTTATTGCCACAGGTAATTTCACAAGAGAAGTTCCACCTGTGTTCTTAAATCGCAAAGATGAAATCGGCGATCTTGCTAGAGGAATTGATGTGCTTCAAAGAGATATGAAAACATTAATAGGTAATGTACAGACTTCATCTTCTACACTGTATGAGGCAAGTAACAGTCTTGCTGAAATTACTGAACAAAGCTCAAGTTCAATAGCTGAAATTGCTTCTTCAGTTGAGCAAATTGCACAAAGTTCCTGTGAACAAGCAAAAGATGCTGGTGATATCTCCTACAAAAACGATGAACTTAGTACGAAAATCAATAAATCTAATGAAATAGTATCCGAACTAATTACGTCTTCTGAAGAAGCAAGTAACCTAAGTAATGAAGGCATAAAAATCATTAATGAATTAAACCTAAAAACAGAGGAGACAAACAAAAAATCACAAGAAATCAATAGGGTTATAAAAGGTATTAATGATTTTGCTGAGAATGCGCAATCAATAACTATACTTATTGAAAATATTGCATCGCAAACTAACTTACTTGCTCTTAATGCTAGTATAGAAGCTGCAAGAGCTGGGGAAGCTGGTAGGGGCTTTGCCGTAGTTGCAGATGAAATCAGAAAACTTGCTGAAGGAACATCAACTGCAACTAGTGATATAAAAAATATAATTTTAAATATCCAAGAAAGGTCAAATTTAGCTGTTACAACTATGCAAGAAGTAAATGAAATAACAAATACTCAAAATGAAACAATTAAGAAAACTGGTGAAATATTCAACTTTACTTCTTCTACATTGAATGAGTTACTTGTAAAAATAAACAAAATTAAAGAAAATACTCAAGAGATTTATAACGCTAAAGAGACAATAGTTGCAGCGGTGCAAAATATCTCTGCTGTTACGGAAGAGAACTCAGCAAGTACTGAAGAGGTTTCTGCAATCACAGAAGAGCAATCAGCATCAATTGCAGAGATAGTCTCCTATGTAACCAATCTGAATCTTCTAGCCGTAAACTTAAGTAATGATATAAATAAATTTAGCCTATAGATTTAATAAGGAGATGTCTCAAAATGATTAAATTGATCATTTTGAGACATCTCCTTTTAACTTTAAGCCTAAATCTTAAATTTAAAAATTTCATTTTTTAATCTATTTGAACTCTCTTTTGTTTTAAATATCTGTTTCAGCACTTCATTCGAATTGATATTAACCTCTGATACTCTCTTAGCTATATCTGTACTACCTTCTGCTCCTTCACTAGCTGCTTCTGCTACTCCATCTATGGTTTTCAGCACATCACTTATAGAGGCTAAAAGTTCTTCAGCAGTTGAACTCAAGTCTATTACCAGGGTATCTACAAATTTTGCATCGTTACTATATTTACCAGCTACTTCCAGCATTTCTTTGTAATCCCTATCTACATCTGTTGACATAAAATTTAGGAGGTTACTAGAATTTTCCGAAAGGTTTTTTACTGCTTCTGTTACCTTATCTGTTATATTTTGTATTTCTATTACTGTATTTTTTGATTGTTCTGCAAGTTTCCTGATTTCCTCAGCTACTACTGAAAATCCTCTTCCGGCTTCCCCTGCTCTTGCTGCTTCTATAGCTGCAT
>CALJTN010000313.1 GCA_937976175.1 uncultured Clostridiaceae bacterium
TGTGGGCTTTTTTTCTTTAATTTTTTAGCAATGAAACGTAATGCTGAACGTATAGAGCAGAAAAAAGCTATTGAGGTGTATCAGCAATATTATGCAATTATTTCGCAGATGTTTGAGGAAACGAGACGAAAACAACATGAATTTAAAAATCATTTAAATACCATCTATGGTATAATACAGATGGATAAGCAAGGTGGCGAAGAGGCTCTTAAATACATTCATGCCATAAGAGATATAAGTGTAGATACACAGTTTTTGTTGAATATTGAAAATAGAGTGATTGCAGCTGTTCTTTTTAATAAACTTTGTGAAGCAAAAGAAAAAGGTATATTTTTCGAATGTGGCATCAATGCAATACCAAAGTATCCGCTATCTGATCCAGAAGTTGTAGAAGTCTTATCAAACCTATTAGATAATGCATTTGAGGTGGTTAGTGAAAGTCCAAATATTAAAAAACATGTGTTACTTACAATGTATAAAAAAGATAAAAATACTTTTTTGGATGTGAGAAATAACGGCAAACCAATAGTAGCTGAAGAAATCAGTGAAATTTTCAAACTCAATTATTCTACAAAAGGAATGGCAAGAGGTTTTGGCTTATATAATGTAAAAGCCATCGTAGAACAAAGAGGTGGCAAGATAGAAGTATCATTTGAGAGTGGCTATACCATTTTTAAAGTAGTTTTTGTATCTGATAGTACCCCTTTTAGAGCTGACTTGTGAAATTGAGGGATTAAATGCTTAAGGTAAGGTGAATTTATGTATTCTATAATGGTGGTGGAAGATCATTTAACACAGAGAAAAAATCTTGTACATATTTTAAAGCAAATCAATAGCGCAAGTAATATCATTGAAGCTGACGGCATTCATCAGGCGCTAGAGCTTCTAAAAAGTAACTGTATTGACTTGTTTTTTTTAGATATTGAACTTTTAGATGGCTCAGGTCTTGAGCTTGCAGAAGAAATACGCAAATCTAAAGCGTATGAATTTACTTGGATTGTATTTATTACTTGTTATGAACAGTATGCACTAGAAGCTTATAAGGGCATACACTGCTATGAATATATTACAAAACCCTATAATGAAGAGCATATTAAAAGTCTAACCATAAAACTTCTTGATAATTTACCAGTAAAAAAGACCAATAATGCATTTATGCTCATTGATATTGAAGGGATCTCTTTAAAAATATTTTTTCATGATATTATTTTTATTGAAATTTATAAAAAGGATTCTATCATACATACTGTTTATGGCCAACATAAAATAAAGCGTATGGCGCTTAAGAATTTAGTTCATATGACAGAAAAGAGTGAGTTAAAACAGGTGCATCGTGCTTATATAGTCAATTTGAATAGAATAAAATCGATAGACCGAACAAAAAGTACATGGAATATATGCTTTGAAGGGTACAGTGCGGTAGCTCTAGTAGGAAGTACTTATCAAAAGACTCTTATTGAAAATATGTTAAATAGATAATAGATGTAATAGGTACAAAACTTTATGTTATATCTATTACATCTATTTATTTGGAAAAATGTATTAAGTAGAAAAATTATAGAGTTTGGAGAGACTGCTTTTTAAAATATTTTAGGGCACTTCCACTAGTGATTCCTATAAAAAGAAGCCATGCAATAGGAGACGAATACGTTAAAAGCAGACATAGTATAAGGAATAAAACGCCTACAAAAAGTTTTATTATCAAGCCTTTAACACATTTGAAACTTGCAAGAAGTCCAAGTAATGCATTGCAAATAAAAAAAGTATTGGAAATACTTACAACCGTTTCAAGGGTGATCCATTTTATGTAAATGCATGTAAGTATTAAGCTGTGAAGAGCTGTTAAAATAAGAAGAGTTGTCTTGGGAGCTTTCTCACCTTCTTTTTGTTTAAAGCATTTGGGCAAGGTATCATTTGCAGCTCTTTTTGCTATTTGTCTGGCAATAGCACCAACGAACATAATAAAAGTACAAAAGCATAACCCTGCTGCGATGATCCCTATAATGAAGGAAGAATATTTTCCAAATATAGGGATTAAAATCATGCCCATATGTATATCATGCCTTTGGTTGGAAGCTGCAAAATTAATTTGGTTTTGCAGTGCAAAAGTGCTTATTAAATAAATTAAAACAACAGCTGTCAAACTAATCTTCATGGCTTGCATAATAGTTACTTGAGGATTCTCAACATCTTCTATATAATTGCCGATAACTTCCCAACCAATAATTGCCCATGACAAGAGCAGCAAAGTATAGCCGAGACTATTTATTTTGGGAAAACTTGCAGGGTAGTGGATATTAGTCTGAGTTAGTAAACTAAAGAGCCCGCCAGTTATTAAGAGGAGCGCAGTTAAAGAAGAAAGAAACAAAGATAACTTACCTATTTTAGTGATGTCCATTAATAAAACAACTGTAGCAAGTAAAAGAAAAATGAATGCTATAACCACTTGAAGGTAAGAAGTATCAACAAACATGTTCGCTATAAAATCAGAAGCAGTAACGACAACAGCAACAGGACCAAAACATACGGCTGTCGTTAAGTAATTTGAAGCAAGTTCACCTAAAAAGGGACCGGTTTCTTTTGAAATGATACTGCTAATACCTTCATTAGTAGAGGTGAGTAAACTCATCTTAGCAAAAATATAAGCAAAGATACTCCCTAAAAACATCATAATGATCCAAGCGATGATAGCATGTTCACCTAAAGTTTTAATAGCAATAGGGGGAAGAAGTACAATTCCAGAGCCAAGTATAGGTCCAATCATTAATCCGCTGAGTGTTAATGTGTTTAATTTTCTATCCATTATAAAGCCTCCTTTGAAGTGATTATAACGGGAATAGATCCATTTGTAAAATCAAAATATTAGATCATACACATCAATATAATTGAACTTATGATATAATGACTTGGAGAGAAGTTTAAGTTTGAGGAGGAGCTATGGAGATTAAAAACTTTAAAACCTTTAAACGGGTTGCAGAGATGGGAAGTTTTACAAAGGCAGCACAGGACTTAGGTTATGCGCAGTCCACAGTTACTTTTCAGATTCAAGCTATAGAAGAATATTATAGAAAACCACTTTTTAATAGAATAGGAAAAACTATTGAAATCACTCAATTTGGACAGAGTTTACTTGAGCATATCGGAAGCTTACTCAATACCTATGAAGTGATTGAAAAATATTCAACAGTTGAGAATAAACCACGAGGCGTTATTAAAATGGGTATGCCAGAATCATTAATGATGTATAGGGTACATGATATTATAAGGGAATATAAATGTACCTATCCAGAGGTAGAGCTGATTATTATTAATGATCAGTGCTGCCACTTGCGTAATAAGCTAAGCACTGGAGATTTGGATGTGATTTTTCTAGTACAGCCAAAGTATACTTATTCACATCTTCATACGCTTATTTTAAAGCAAGAAGGTATGTGCCTAGTAGCACCGAAGGACTATGAGGGAAAAGATTTTCTGCCAAATGATTCGCAGATGGTTTTATTTACTGAAAAAGAATGCACATATCGTGAAGTGTTTAATAATTACCTGCAGAGTCATCACTTTTATCCAACGAATATACTTGAGACAGGAAGCGTAGAGGCAATAAAAAAATACATTGAATGTGGACTTGGGGTATCTTATCTTCCGTATTACGCTGTTGCAGAAGAAGAAAAGCAAAAAAAGTTTAAGGTGAAAAGATGGGATGGAGAGATTACCTTTTATACACAAATCATCTATCATAAAAATAAGTGGTTAAGTCCTGCATTGAAAACACTTATTGATTTATGCATAATGCATTCTAAAGAGTGGGTGTAAATGTATAAATCATAAAAGTAAGTATAAACCTCTCGAAAGATTCTATTTGAAAGGTTACGAGGAGTGGAGAAATTGATGTGAAAGGATATATAGCGACAATGTTATATAAAAAAGAACAACATTTTATTCTATCTGTTCACAAATTATTTACAAATTAGTCGAAAAAAATACAAATATAAATGATAAGATTCCAGTGAACGGAAAATAAATCATTTAGATATACGGATATGTAAATGATTACTGAGATAATTATGTTACTTTATTCCCCTAAACCCTAATAGATACATGTAACGCTATTTACATAGATCTAA
>CALJTN010000314.1 GCA_937976175.1 uncultured Clostridiaceae bacterium
GATTTTTTAAAGCTTGAAGGGGATGTTGGAGGGAAAGTAATAATAAATAAAAATTTAGATAAAGTTAAGTTTCTAGAAATACAGGATAGTAGGGAACTAGTTGATATTGATACTATTGAAAATTATCATAATATTCTAAAACTAGAGGGGAATGATGAACATGCTAAATGATATTGTCATTGTACGTGGAGGCGGAGATTTAGCAACTGGCACAATTCAAAAATTACATAGAAGTGGATTTAGAGTGTTAGTTTTAGAAGTGGCAAAACCTACGGCTATTAGACGCGATGTTTCTTTTAGTGAAGCGTTGTATGAAGGAAAAATAGAGGTAGAAGGAATTGAAGCTGTACAAGTATGCTCATTAAGTGAAATAGAAGAAGCCTTCCGTAATAAAAAAGTTCCAGTAATTATAGATGCAGAAGGCAAATATATTAAAGAAATAAAACCTAGAATTGTAGTTGATGCCATTATTGCTAAAAAAAATATGGGGACTACCAAGGATATGGCAGATATAACTATTGCTCTTGGACCTGGATTCACAGCTGGTGAAGATGTAGATGTTGTTATAGAAACTAGTAGAGGGCATAATCTGGGTAGATTAATTTTTTCTGGAAAGGCTAAGGAAAATACGGGAATTCCAGGAAGCATTCTGGGTTATGCTAAAGAAAGAGTTGTATATTCTCCCTGTGCCGGAATAATGAAGAATGTTCTTAATATTGGCGATGTAGCTAAAAAAGATGAGATTATCGCTTATGTAGGAGATACTCCAGTAAAAGCAACAATTGAAGGACTATTAAGAGGGATCTTGCGTAGTGGAAGTGAAGTACCCATGGGATTTAAGATTGCAGATATTGATCCAAGGCTTTCAGAAAAAACAAACTGTTATAGCATTTCTGATAAAGCCAGAAGTATAGCGGGTGGAGTGTTAGAAGCAATACTTTATCTAATGACATTGCAGCCAAAAGAAAATAATTTACTGAATCATTCTATGGAAGATTAGCGCTAAAGAAGAGAAATTTATGAATAATACAGTAATTAGGAGTACTAAAATGAATGTAGGGTGGAAAATTTTTTTAAAAGAAGGGGATGTAAAAATATTTGGTAAAGGCCCTAAAACATTACTTTTAAAGATTGATGAATTAGGATCCTTAAGAAAGGCTGCATGCTCTATGAATCTTTCCTATACTAAAGCCTGGAATATGATTTTAAACCTAGAGAGGGGTCTAGGTATAAAGGTCATTGAAAAACAAATTGGGGGAAAAGATGGAGGCGGATCTACGCTTACAGAGGAAGCTAGAGTGTTGATTCAAAAGTTTGAAGAATTTGAAATAGAAGTAGAGGAAAGTATTACAGAACTATTTAATAAAAAATTTAAGTAATAGATTACCTTAAAGCTTGGTGATATTTATTTATATAATTTTAAATATAAGGCTATATTATACTCAGCGTTATATATTTAAAAATATAATGAACTTAATTTAATATTTAAAAATATAAATTAGAGGTGAAGGTTATGAAAAAAATACCTGTAAAAGAGGCAGTTGGATCCGTTTTATGTCATGATATTACACAAATTATTCCAGGAGTAATAAAGGATAGAGCCTTTAAAAAAGGACATGTAATTAAAGAAGAGGATGTGCCTGTTCTACTGTCCCTTGGAAAAGAGAATATATTTGTATGGGAGAAAAAAGAAGGGTACCTTCATGAAAATGATGCTGCAGAGTGCTTAAGAGCTATGACAGCAGGACAAGGGCTTACCTTTAGTGAAGTAAGAGAAGGTAAAATCAATTTTATAGCAGAGAGGGATGGACTTCTTGTAATAAATACAAAGCTTTTATATGAAATTAATTCCTTGGGAGAGATAATTTTAGTTACGTTACATAATAACTATCCAGTGGAAAAGGGACAAAAAGTTGCGGGGACAAGAGTAATTCCTCTTGTAATTGAGGAGAGCAAGATAAAAAAAGCAGAGGCATTAGTGGGTGATGAGAAAGTTGTAAGTATTCTTCCATATATACCAATGAAAGTGGCAATTGTAACTACAGGTAGCGAAGTGTATCACGGTAGAATAAAGGATGCTTTTGGCCCAGTAATAAAGACTAAGGTAGAGGAATATGGCTGCGAAGTGATGGGACAATCCATACTTCCAGATGATGAAAATAAGATAGCTGAGGCAGTTAAAGACTGGATAGAGCAAGGGGCTGAAATGGTTATTTGTACAGGTGGTATGTCAGTAGACCCTGATGATGTTACGCCTACAGCAATTCAAAAGACAGGAGCAGAAATTGTAACTTATGGTGCACCAGTGCTTCCAGGAGCAATGATGCTAGTGGCTTATAAGGGTGATGTCCCAATTCTTGGACTCCCAGGATGCGTAATGTATAGTAAGAGAACAGTATTTGATTTGGTATTACCAAGAATTCTTGTAAAGCAGAAATTAAGCTTTGCGGATATTGCTGCCTATGGACACGGGGGGCTTTGCATGGAATGTGAAGAGTGTAGATATCCTAATTGTACCTTTGGAAAAGGCTTTTAGTGTATATGAAAGATAAAGGATTATTTAAGGTGATTTTAGCTTTAATATGCAGTATATGCGTTTTATTTTTAATAAGTCCTATTATTGCACTTTTTACCTTCCCCTGGGGGAAGTCTTTAGCTTTAATTTTACATCCCTTTGTGCTACAGGCACTTATCATAAGTTTAAAAAGTACCTTTCTTTCCTTGCTAATAATCATAGCAGTAGGTATGCCTACTGCCTACTATATGGCAAGGTATTCCTTTTGGGGGAAGGGCTTTGTTGAAATTATTCTGCAAATACCCCTTGTATTGCCGCCAGCGGTAACGGGATTATTATTACTAGTTACCTTTGGTAGAAATGGACTTATTGGGAAATACCTATCTCCCTTTGGCATTCAGCTACCCTTCACTTTCATAGCGGTGGTTGTAGCACAGGTGTTTATAGCAATACCTATATTTATTCAGTCAGCACGGAATGGTTTTGAAAAGGTTGATAGAGAAATAGAAAATTCAGCAGCGGTTTTTGGAGCTTCAAGCCTTCAGATATTTTATAATATTACACTGCCATTATCAAAAAACGCATTGATAACGGGTGCTATTCTTTCTTGGGCAAGAGCCCTGGCGGAGTTTGGAGCAACTATATTGTTTGCAGGTAATTTGGCTGGAAAAACACAGACTATGCCTCTTGCTATTTATACGGCTATGGAAAAAGATTTAAATTTATCTATGGGAATTGCAGCATGCCTAGTAGTTGTATCAATTGTAGTTTTAGTTATATTAAAGTATATTACAAGAGCAGAGGTGGATAGTTATGTTTAAAGAGTTAAGGAAAAAAATAATGAAAAATAGTTACATTAAAGCAGTATCAATAATAGTGGCCTTGAGTTCATTAATTATGTTAAGTGGGGGATGCAGCTCAAAACATACTGATAAAGTGTCAAAAGAAGAAATTACTGTGTTTGCGGCATCATCTTTAACAGAAAGTCTTGAGGAAGTAATTGAATTGTTTAAGCAGGAAAATCCACAGGTGAAAATAAGGTTAAATGTGGATAGTACAAGCAGATTAAGAGTTCAAATCCAGCAAGGAGTGCAAGGGGATATCTTCTTGTCTGCAAACAAAGAGCATTATGATGTCTTAAAGGAGCAGGGATATATTTTAGAAGGGGAAGTTTTTTTATATAATTCCATGGTACTAATTGTACCAGAGGATAACCCAGCTCATATAGAAAACATAGAGGATTTGCAAAATAAATGTAAGCTTGTATTAGCTCAGAAGGAAGTGCCTGCTGGGGGCTATGCAAGAGAGATAATTCACTCTTTATCAGGGCCCTTTGGAGCTGAGTTTGAGAAGAAGGTATTAAATAATATTGTATCAGAGGAGAATAACGTAAAACAGGTGGTAAATAAAGTGGTCATAGGAGAAGCAGATGCAGCCTTTGTTTACTTATCAGATGTTACGCAAAGTGTGAAGCAAAAGGTTAAAGTTCTAAGCATCCCTCCAGAGCACAACTCACGTGCAGAGTACTGGACTTCTAAACTTACGAAGGAAAATCAAAGTGAATATGCTCAGAGATTCTATGATTTTCTAATAAGTAAAGAAGGTCAGGAAACTTTTGAAAAGTATGGGTTTAAGAGTGTAGAGTAGCAGGATAAATATAAAAATAGTAAAGTGGCTTATAAAAACAAAGTACTACCATTATAATTGGTAGTGCTTTGTTTTTGTTAATTAGCATAACTTTTTTTCTTGATAAGTAATTTTTTTACGTATTAATAAATATGATATTGGTAGTAGTAAAAAAATAAATGTAAAAATATACTATAGGATGGGATGTATGAACTACCAAGCTTTGACTGATAAAAATATAGAGGAATAGAAGGAGGATTTTCTATGAATGTAGATTTTCAAAAGGTCTTACAGAAAGCAGAAGAGTATAGAGGGGACATGTCAAAGTTTCTTCGTGACATGATTGCTATTCCTAGTGAAAGCTGTGATGAAAGAAGGGTTGTAGAGCGAATAAAAGAGGAAATGCAAAAGATTAACTTTGACAAGATAGACATAGATAAAATGGGTAATATAATAGGGACCATAGGGCACGGAAAACATGTTATTGCTATGGATGCACATATAGATACGGTAGGTATAGGAGACAGAGATTTGTGGCAGTATGATCCATATAAAGGATATGAAGATAAGGATATAATTATAGGAAGAGGTGGCAGTGATCAAAAGGGAGGCATGGCTTCCATGGTTTATGCCGCAAAGATCATTAAAGATTTAAACTTAGAAGATGAGTATACACTACTTATTACAGGTACAGTTCAGGAAGAAGACTGTGATGGACTTTGTTGGCAGTATATGATAAATGAAGGTAAGATACAACCTGAATTTGTTGTGATTACTGAGCCAACTTCTTGTAATATATATAGAGGTCACAGAGGAAGAATGGAGATAAAAGTAGTTACCCATGGTTTAAGCTGCCATGGCTCTGCGCCAGAAAGAGGGGAGAATGCTATATATAAAATGGCTCCTATTTTAGAGGATTTAAAAGAGCTTAATAAAAATCTACACATTGATGGGTTTTTAGGAAAAGGTACCTTAACGGTTTCTGAAATATTTTTTACTTCTCCTTCAAGATGTGCTGTGGCAGATAGCTGTACCATTTCAATAGATCGAAGATTAACTAATGGAGAAACTTATGAAGATGCACTTGAGCAAATAAGAAACCTTCCATCAGTGAAAGACATGAAAGCGGAGGTATCTATGTATGATTATGAAAAACCTTCCTACAAGGGAGTTGTTTACCCAACAGCTGCTTATTTTCCAACTTGGGTAATAGAAGAGGATCATCCAGCTTGCCAGACTTTAGTAGAAGGCTATAAAGGTTTATTTAATGAGGAGCCTTTAGTTGATAAATGGACATTTTCTACAAATGGAGTTTCTATAATGGGTAGATATGATATACCTTGCATAGGATTTGGACCAGGGCATGAAGCGGAAGCACATTCACCAAATGAAAGAACCTTTAAAAGTGAATTAGTGAAGGCTGCAGCTATGTATGCAGTCATACCTAGTTTATATATTAATAGAATAGTAAAAGAAAATTGACAGCGGACAATCAATATTAACTGTTCATTATTAGTAATATGAAGGGGGATAAGCATGGATTTAAGTACAAGAATTTGTGGCTTAAAATTAGAGAATCCACTAATGCCGGCCGCTGGTCCGTTAGGTGGGTCTTTCGAAAAAATTATGGCTATAGCGAGTTTTGGGGTTGGTGCCCTTGTAACTAAAACAATATCCACAAAAGCTGCTGAAGTTCCAAGACCATGTATATATGGTGATAATAACAAAATAATGAATACGGAGCTTTGGTCTGAATATCCTCCAGAAAAATGGATAGAGGAAATACTCCCTAAGTTAAAAGCAGAAGTTAATGTACCCCTTATAATTAGCGTAGGGTACTCAAAAGAAGATATGGAAATGTTGATTCCAAAGTTAAATGAATACGCAGATGCCTTTGAAATCCCAATTAATTATAGGGGAAAAGATTTAGAAGCTATAG
>CALJTN010000315.1 GCA_937976175.1 uncultured Clostridiaceae bacterium
CATACCAGATAGAAGGCTCATTGTAGGTAAAAGCCATTCCAATATTATCCTCCAGCCCTTTGCACATTTCTACTAACTTTTCTGGAGGTATATATTCACTCCTTGCTCGCCCTTGAGATATGGAGTGATTTTGACAAAATCCACAAGTAAAATTACAGCCAAAGCTTCCTATTGAAAGTATATTACTTCCTGGTTTAAAGTAATATAAGGGTTTCTTCTCTATAGGGTCCCTTGCAGCAGACGTCATTTCTCCATAGTTTATTGTATAAAGCTTTCCTCCTCTATGGGTTCTTACTTTACACTTGCCATGCTCATTAGCTTTAATAAGACAGCTGTGAGGACAAAGCTTACAACTTATTTTATCTCCTTGCACTTCATAAAATAGTGCTTCCTTTTCCACATTCATCACTCCTATTTATGCCTAATAACCTCAAACTTTTCTAGAGAATACTTTTCACTTGGAGAAATTGATGCTTTATTTAACACTATTCTTAGCTGTTCCTCTACTGTGTTAACACCTTCCAGGTCTGGTAAAAGTAGCCCACTTTTTCTGCCACTTCTTACTACAACTCCATATTTTTTAGGGTTTAGTTCTTCCTTTGAAGCTTCTATAGGCGACCTTAAAACATCTACTGAAAAAACGATATCCTCAAGCTCCTCCTCTGATACAGGAGTAAACCTTGGATCCCCTTCTCCTGCTTCAATAGCATTTCTCATTATTTCTTCGGAAATACTCTCTGTTACTGGAAAAATGGTGCCTATGCATCCTATTAAGGCTCCAAATTTTTTAAGAGAAACAAAAACTCCCCTTTTATTATTTATCATTTCCTCTGTTACATAGCTTGGAACCTCCATTAAATTGCCTTCTATTAGGTAATGAGTAAGGCTTTCCCTTGCTAGCCGAACATATACATCTTCATTACTTGTTCTTTCCATATACTTCTTCCTTTTTTCAGCCGTAATTTCTGACAATATATCTCTATCACTATTTTCAAGTTCAAATTTCATTACTGCATATCCAACGCCGAAGGTACCTTCATAGGAAAGAAGCTCTCCCTTTATTTCATTCCCTTCCATGGCTCCAAGCATTATATAATAGGATCTTAAACCGCACTCTCCAGCATTTTCTATAGTTTCACAGTCCATATTAAATACCCCTGCTACATATCCCTTTGTAAGTAAGCTTATTATTTCAGCATCAAACTTTTCTCCAAAGGGACTATAATCATAAGGCCCTTCATCTTTAAGTCTATGTGAAAGATCACCACTACCAATAAATACAACATTTTTATTATTTTCCTCTATAGTCTCCTTGATAACCTTACCAAACCTATAGAGCTGCATAGGAGAAAGTCCACCATAAGTAATATGAACAAGCTTAAAGGAACTATATTTATCTTTAACAAAATATAGTGGAACCATGGTACCATGGTCTAGTTCATATTCTCGCCCATATTTTTTAATGAAGTTACCAGTTACCTCCGCTGTAGGTATATCATTTTCATAAGCCTTATCTATAATTTTTTGTGTTAAATCCAAATCTATCTGAAAGTTCATAGAAACTTCTGAGGCCCCAAACTGCTTTAAACTACCTGCTATAGAAGGTTCTAAAGAAAGTGATATAGCATCTGAAAACATAGTTCCATGTGGCGTAATCACTATTATAGTGTCTGGTTTTAATTCAGCTATTTCTGTGCCAACCCTATCACAAGCATCATAGGTATTTTTTATCTTTTTCTCTTCTCCACGTCCCACCTCTGGAATTACTATAGGCGGATGTGGCATTGTATAATAAGCTGTTATTTTACCCATTATATTCACCTCTTCTATTCATTAATATGAAACAGATCCAAATAAGTATGAAATAATTACATTGCTCTATTTATTTTTATATGCCTGAGTATTTTACCCACTACTCAAAATCTATATCCATAAATATTAATGTATAATCTACTACAACTATACCTATAATAATTTTTTCTTCTTACTTATATATAAATCAAAATAATAACTAACCATATTTTTAAATGACGTAAAAAGCCGACAAGACTAATAAAATCTTATCGGCTAACCATGTTCCCTCTTATTTACAATTTAAACTTTTGAACCATATCGTTTAATTTACCTGCTAAGGTAGCTTGATTTTGAGAAGCTTTTGTTATTTCTTGAATTGCCATAACAGAATCATTAATACTTGCTGATATTTCCTCTGTACTCGCAACTGATTCTTCTGCCGTAGCTGATACGTTTTCTATTGCTTTTTTAATTTCTGATACAGTTTCATTTACTGTATTCATGGAATCTCCAATATCCGATGATATCTTCTTAAACTCCAAAGCATCCTCACCATATTGCTTACCTGTATCTACAAATAATTCATAGTCAGGTCTAACTTTATTATCAATAAAGCTTAGTACATCCTGAGCATTGCTAGAAAGATTCTGGAATGCTTGTTGAACCTTCAGCGTTACATCTTGAATTCTTTGAACTGTAGATGATGACTCCTCAGCTAATTTTCTGACTTCGTCAGCAACTACGGCAAAGCCCCTACCTTGCTCTCCTGCCCTGGCTGCTTCAATAGCTGCATTAAGTGCAAGTAGGTTTGTCTGACTTGCTATGTTGCCTATCTCATCTGCCATTACCTTAACTTCACTAACAACCTTACCTTCTTGGATTGCTTTTAATATGCTTTCTTGCTTCTCCAAGTATAATTCATTTGTAGTACTAGCGCTATTTTTAGCACTTTTTCTAACTTCTTTTGCCTTTACTTCTATATTTTTTGCAATATTATTTCCTTTATTTGCTCTTACAGTAACATCTGCTACATTATTTGCAATACTTTCTGTAGTTGCATTTACTTCTTCTGTGGTGGCACTTAAATGCTCTGCTCCCAAAGACACTTGTCTTACTGATTCATTGACAATATCCATTTTTGATGATATTTCTTCTGTTGTAGCAGATAATTCCTCACTGCTAGCACTAATATCAGCCGCACTTTCTGATATTTCTGTAATTAACACTTTTAAGTTTTTTATAGCTTTATTCAAAGCTTTTGCTAGAACTCCAATTTCGTCCTTTGCATCTATGTCAACAGTTTTTGATAAATTATTTTCTCCAAGTGCTTCAGCAACAATTAAAACCTTCTTTATCTGCCTTGAAATTGTTATGGCAATTATGAGCCCAAGTGCAATAGCAAAAATCAATCCCAAAACATTTACTGCAAGAATTTGAATAAATGCCGTATTATATGATACTTGACTGTCATCATAAGCATCCTTTGCCATATCAACAGTTGATTTCATTTCTTTTTCTAAAACCGCCTCCATCTGCGTTCTTAATTCAGAAGCACTATCTAGAAGTTCACTTGCTATGTAATACCCGCCTTCATCAATGGTTTTGATAAACTCATCTCTTGCAATGTGATAGTCATTCATTAATTTTTCAAACTCAGCAAATTGTTTCTTATTTACATCCTTCGTTATAGTTGACTTATAATCTGAAATAACTGCATTATTCATGGTTACAATCTTTTGAATATCGTCTTTATATGTTTGTAAATTACTTTTACTTTCTGGATCTAGAATTAATAATTCATTACTTCTTATTTGAAGTAAGTTTGTTTTTATACTAACAATATAGTTAACACCTTTTAAGTTATTGTTATAGATATTTTTAATGTTTTTATTCATTTTACTCATACTAAACATTCCAATAACCCCAACAATACCTATAAACAACGAAACTAAAAGAAATGCTGACAGCAGTTTTTGAATTATTTTCAAGTTGCTAAACCATTTTTTCATTACCCTTCCCCCTTAAACAAAATATCATTATAATCTTTATAAGGACTTGCCTATCCCTAATATTACACTAGTTTGAATTTTTCGACAAGTACTTATTTTTTCGAGAATGATTTGTATTACTACATTAAAAAAGAGATGCACTTATACTTGCATCTCTATATCAATTACATTAATCTTATATTAATACAGTTGCTTGCTTTAAGTATTCTAGTTCCTCACCTTGCAAGTAAGGAGAAAGTTTTTCAAATACAGTTTTATGATAATTATTTAGCCACACTTTTTCTTCAGACGTTAATAAAGACGCTTCTATAGCCTCTAAATCTATAGGGCACAAAGTTAAAGTTTCAAACTGCATAAATTGCTCACCGTACTTAGTATTTTCTGCCTCCTGAACAACAACTATATTCTCTATTCTTATACCGTGCTTTTCTGCCTTATATACTCCTGGTTCATTGGACATTACCATTCCTTGCTCTAGCTTAATAGTATTGGGAATCATAGCTATTCTATGTGGTCCTTCATGAACATTTAGGAAGAACCCTATGCCATGTCCTGTGCCATGTTTATAATCCATGCCCGCATTCCAAAGTGGAATTCTAGCTATAATATCTAAATTAGAGCCAGTAGTTCCATATAAAAACCTCTGCAAGCTTAAATTAATCATCCCTCTTAGTACTAGAGTGAAATCTGTTTTTTCTTCCTCAGTTAAGGTCCCCATTGCTAAAGTCCTTGTAATATCTGTGGTTCCATCTAAGTATTGAGCACCAGAATCTATTAGGTAAAGCCCCTCTTGCTTTATAGTAGCTTGATTTTCTTCTGTAGCATGATAGTGAGGCATGGAAGCATTTCCTCTATAAGCTGAAATAGATGCGAAGCTTAGATCATAGAAATTCTCTCCTGCTCTTCTTATTTCGAAAAGTTTATCTGATGCTTCTATTTCAGTAATATCTCGTGTTTTTATGGTTTTCTTTATCCAAGTTATAAACTTAACCATAGCAACACCATCGCGCACCATTGCATTTCTAATATTTTTAACTTCAATGTCATTCTTTACAGCCTTTAATCTTGTAGTTATATCCATGGCCTCTACAGTTTTAATCTTTATGGCACTATGTATAGAGGTGCTAGTTTTTGCTGGATCAAATAATATTGTTCCATTGTTAATATCTTCTAAGAATTTTTCTATGCTATGGTAGGGCATTATTTCTACCTTAGCCTTTTCAAGCTCAGCCCTAACCTCAGAATTAATTTTTCTTTCATCCATAAACAAGTAACATTTACCCTTTGAAATTACTGAATAAGCTATATTTAGAGGATTGCATAGTACATCTCTTCCTCTAATATTTAATAGCCATGCTATATCATCAAGACCAGATATAACATAATGATCCGCTCCCATAGCCTTCATTTCCAAAGCTACCTTAGCAAGTTTTTCTTCTCTTGACTCTCCAGTATACTTTGTATCATGTAAGATCACTTGACTGCAAGGTTTTTCTGGTCTATGCTGCCAAACTAAATCAATTAGATCTTCATTAACTTCAAAGGAGAATTGCTTGCTTTCTAAAGCCTTTTCTAATGCTCTAAAATAGTCTACAGAAATAACCTTGCCATCAAAAGCAACCTTTGCTCCTTTGTTAAGAGACTCTTTCAAAAATGCCTCAATAGTTGGAACGTTGCTTTCTCCCATTCTAAATAGAGTTACACCTGTGTCTTTTAATTCAGCCTCTGCTTGTATGAAGTATCTTCCATCTGTCCAAAGACCTACATGCTTCATGGTTATAATTGCAGTTCCTGCAGACCCTGTAAATCCTGTTATAAAGGTTCTAGCAGTATAATGCTCTGCTACATATTCACTTTGATGCGGATCTGAACTAGGTACTATATATGCCGTTATGCCTCTTTCCATCATCTGCTCTCTTAACTTCTCAATTCTTTCTTTTACCTTCATTATATTCACCCCACTTAATTGTAAACATTTACTTACAATATTTTGTATTATAGCCTTTATTATAAGATAAATATTGCTTAAATTCAATTAATTAGTTTTATAATAACTTTAAAACCTATAAACCGTAAACTTTATTATATGAAAACCTTTGGTATAAATGAATATCCACTTAAATACATCATTGGAGGATAATACATTATAAAATCAAGTATATCACCTAATTTAATTTCAGTATCACAGTCTCCAATATCTACAATTAAATGATCAGAGCTACTTCCAACAATTTTAACGCCCTGTTTTTGAGGAATTAACTTATCATGTAATCCAAAATCCTGCTTCCACACTGCAAGTAATGCTCTTTTTCTTATTCCTTTATCCTCATAGGTCGGCTTAGTTCCAAAAGCATCAATAAATATGTCCCCAATAGGATGGGTAGGCTTATATTTTACTTC
>CALJTN010000316.1 GCA_937976175.1 uncultured Clostridiaceae bacterium
CCATTAAAATTTTCTCCTTTTAATGCTATAAAAACATCTTTTTCTTTTATGGCTCTTGTATCTATATTAATGCTGTTATATAAGTCACTTTCCCCTTTAACTAATATAGTCCCCTCCACTGCCTCTATTATCTCCTCATAGCTGATGTACTCCATCTAAAATCGCTCCTTTATTATCTCTGAAACAACTTCTCTTTCATCAAAATGTATTGTCTTGTGTTTCAACACCTGATAGTCCTCATGGCCTTTTCCTGCAATAACAATTACATCACCAGGACTTGCAACTTCAATTGCTCGTTCTATAGCCCCTCGTCTATTTTCTATAATTTCAAAATTATGTTTTTCAATGCCCTTAACTATATCATTGATTATATCTAAAGGATCTTCTGTTCTTGGATTATCGGAAGTTATTAATGCAATATCGCTTAAATCACTTCCTATTTTACCCATTATGCACCTCTTAGCTTTATCTCTATCCCCACCACAGCCAAAAACACATATAAGTTTGCCTTTTGTAAATTCTCTAGCTGTTTTTAATATGTTTTCTAAACCATCGGGAGAATGGGCATAATCTAAAATTATTTCAAATCCCAAATTATGCGTATCTGGAACAAGTTCACAGCGTCCAGGCACTTGCACTTGTTCTAGCCCTAGTTTAATTATCTCTGGTTCTATTCCTTGATGTAAACAAACCGCTATGCAACCAAGAGCATTATATACATTATACTTTCCTGGTATTTTCAGTTGGATTTCAAAAGAGTTGTCTTTATAATTTAAATTGAATTTACTACCCCTTGAATGCATTTTTATATCACTGGCTCCAATATCCGCATTAGGATCTAGTCCATAGCTCAATTTACTATGCTTAATTAAACTATAAGCTTTTTCACCATATATATCATCAGTATTAATTACAGAATTTTTACTTAGCTTAAACAACTTTAATTTTGCATTAAAATAATTTTCAAAAGTTTTATGGAAGTCTAAGTGATCTTGAGTTAAGTTTGTAAAAATACTTTCACAAAACTCTATTCCATATACCCTATCTAAACTTAAAGAGTGAGATGATACCTCCATAACACAATAATTCACCCCTGAATCCACCATTTGTTTGAAAAGTTCATGTAACTCAAGTGATTCTGGCGTAGTCCGCTCTGTGTGAATTTTTTTGTTACCAATATAATTTGCTATAGTTCCAATAAGTCCAACTTTATATCCGTGCTCTTCTAAAATAGATTTAATCATAAAGGCTGAAGTTGTTTTTCCATTAGTACCTGTAATTCCTATTATCTTCATACTGCTACTAGGATTATCGTAATAATTAGCGGCAGCTATAGCCAAAGACTTTCTGCTATCTTCAGTTTTAATTACCGTACAGCTTAAATCCGCTTCTATGTTCTTCTGGCATATCACAGCAACAGCACCATTATTAATTGCATTTTGTATGTATTTATGACCATCCACATTATATCCTTCTATGCAGAAAAATGCATCTCCTTTTTTGATCTTTCTTGAATCATATTGAATTTCCTCTATCTCTACATCAATATCACCTTGAATTAAATTAAATTTTATATTCTTCATAATGTTACTTAACTTCATAACTACCACTCCTTAAATCATCGCCTATAGCGTATTTACACAAAGTATACTTATACTCTAGACGTACTTTCAAAAATTCTATTTCCTTTTTATTACTAACCTCTTTTTGAAATAATATTCAATACACTTTGTAATTGTACATCCACATTACTAATACCCTTTTACATGGCAAATCCGACAGTTCAGCAACGCCGAGTCTGTCGGTTTTTAATTAGTCAGCAATAATATCTAGGTGCACTGTAATAGTAGTTCCCTTTTTTACTTCTGTGCCCTCAATGCTTTGTTCTGAGGCTATTCCCTCGCCAATAAATTGAACTTTAAGGCCAAGACTATTTAAAAGTGCACTAGTTCTTTCCGGGCTATTTCCTTTAATATTTGGCACCATAACCATATTACTATACTCTATTTTTGTATTAGTGTGTAAAATAATTTCTGTTCCTTCTTTAACTGTGTACCCAGGTTTCGGAGTCATGTCAGTAATAACTTCTCCATCAGAACTTAATTTTAGCTTTAAATTATTATCTTTTAGTAATTTTTGAGCATCTGCTTTTTTAAGGCCTCTTAACTCAGGCACAATAATATCCTTTAATAAACTTTTCAAAGTTTCCTCACTAGAAGCATCAGATTTAAAGGATAAGTAATTGAAGATATCATTAAAAACCTGTTTTGCCACTACTGTTGCAATCTGACCACCATAATAATTAGAGGGGTCTGGTTCATCAATTGAAATCAGCAAGGAGATTTGCGGATCATCCGCAGGTGCCATACCTCCAAAAGATGAAACATATTTCTGTGGTGCATAAACACCATTTATAACTTTTTGAGCGGTTCCTGTCTTGCCAGCAATATGGTACCCTGCAATATATGCCTTCTTACCACCACCACTTTCTACAACCTGCTCAAGATAATTCCTTAATTGCTTTGTAATTCCCTCATCTATTATTCTTCTTTCATTGTAATTTGAGTAGGCTTGTAACACCTGTTTATTATTTAAATCATCATACTCTACTATTTCTTTCATAATGTGAGGAGTTATAAGTTTACCCCCATTAGCAATAGCATTTAAAGCTGTTAAATACTGTATAGCAGAGAGTGTATTGTTTTGACCAAAGGAAGTTGTTGCTAAATCAAGAACACTTATATTCTCAGTTTTCCTAATAATCCCTAAAGCTTCTCCATTCAAATCAATGCCAGTTTTTTTACCAAATCCAAACTTGTAAATATACTCATTTAGTTTTTGTGGACCTAATCTCTTACCCAGTTCCATAAACCCAACATTGCAAGAGTTTTTTAAAATATCCACAAAATTTTGAGACCCATGTCCTGTGGTTTTCCAGCACTTTATCGCTCTACCCGCAACTATAGTACTACCATTACAATTAAATCTATCATCTTCCTTAACTAACTTCTCTTCCATAGCCGCCGTAGCAGTTATTACTTTAAAAATTGACCCCGGTTCAAAAGTATCACTTACTGCTCTATTCCTCCAGGCCTTTTGATTTTCATCAAAACTTTTACTAAGATTCCAAGGGTCATTGGGATTATAATCAGGCTTATTAACCATACCCAGTATTTCTCCATTTTTAGGATTCATTGCAATTATAGTAACTGCAGCAGCTTTATTATCAACCATAGCCTCTTCTGCTGCTTTTTCACAAAAATACTGAATCATTTCATCAATAGTAAGTACTAAGTCCTTACCATTTATGGGTTTTGTATAATCTGATATCGTATAAGGTAATTCTTCGCTTTTTCTGTCAGTCTCGGAAATTTTTATTCCAGGTATACCTGATAAAAACTTATCATAGTACAATTCCACCCCTGTTAATCCATTGCCATCAGAATTAGTATGTCCTAGAACATTTGCTAAAAAGTTATTATTAGGATAATACCTTTTTGTGTCTCCGGTAATTACAATGCCCCGAAGATTGTGAACCTTCGAAAAGTCACTGATTTTGTCTGCTTTCTCCTTATCTATGCGCCTTTTCAAAATAGCTGACCCAATAAGCTTTCCCTTTGAATTTGTCTTAGTCAAAATAGATACAACTGAATTAGTATCCATTCCAAGTATTTCAGCAAGCCCTGGTGCTATATCCTGCATAGTCAAATTGTTTTTGGCAGTAGTATCTCTTAGTGAATTAAGATCTAAGTCTACTCTAAAAACATTTGCACTTATAGCTAATTCCTTTTCATTTCTGTCTAAAATCCGTCCCCTTTTCGGTGCAATACGCACATCACTTGTCCACTGTAAAATTGCTCTTTCTTTATACTCCTTCCCTTTAACTATAGTTACGTAGCTTAATCTACCAACTAATAGAAAAAACAAAAGAAAAAGTATGAAAAAGACAATCAACATTCTACGTTTAACCAACACCTTGTCTCTATACTCTCCTCTTGCCATTTTTCCCTCCTTACTACTATCTGGGGGAGTATAACAATTGTGAATTATTATATCCCCTAGATACTTGTTTAGAAGACATAGCATATGCTACCATCTTCTAAAAAATAATATTTTTTATTTTATTTATTATATTTTTACTTATTTTAACTCCCGAATCTTCCTTGGTTTCTAAGTTGTTTTTACTTAGATTGCAGTATTGTATATCACTAATCATAGGTTTAACCATATGAAGTTCCGTGGTGGCTACTTGCTCAATATAACTTATATTTCTAAACTTAATTAGTTCTACTTTATAAGCATCATTTTCTTTAACTAGTACTTCTGTTTCAGCTTTAGCTTTAGAAATAGCCCTTTGATAATTGTAAATCATACAATACCTAGCAATAATAGTAACTCCAATAATAAAACCTAAAAGAATATTTTTCAGAACATTTTTTTTCTTTTTAATATCCTTTAATTTTTTACTGTGCTCTATCTGTTTTCGTGATTTTTCTAAATCTTCATATTTTGGTTTTTTAAAGGATTCATCTGGTGCTAAAACGGTATTCCCATTGATTTCAAACATGTTTTTTTCTACTATCACTTTATTCACCCCATCCAAAGTTTAGAACTAATACTTTTCCGCCACTCTTAGCTTTGCACTTCTACTTCTTGAGTTTATTTCTAATTCTTCCTCTGTTGCCACTATAGGTTTCCTACTTATAAGCTTTATAATTGGTTTTTTATTGCATACACACATAGGTAATTGCTTTGGGCATCCACAAGGGTCTTCCAAGCTTTTAAATTTAACTTTAACAATTCTATCTTCAAGTGAATGAAAGGTAATAATCGCCATTCTTCCTCCACTATTTAATCTATGTACCCCATCTTCTATAGCTTTATTTAATATTTTTAGTTCTCCGTTAACTTCAATTCTTATGCCCTGGAAGGTTCTTTTAGCCGGATGACCACCTTCCCGCTTAAACTTGCCCGGAATGGCTGCATCTATAATATTTACAAGTTCTAAAGTAGTATCAATAGGCTTATCTTTTCTTCTATCTACTATAAAATTAGCTATCCTTTTGGAAAACTTTTCTTCTCCATAAGTTCTTAAAACCTCTACTAACTGTTCCTCACTGTAGTTATTAACCACATCATGTGCCGACAATCCCTTACTTCTATCCATTCTCATATCAAGGGTTGCATCCCTCATGTAGCTAAATCCGCGTTCTGTCTCATCTAGCTGAAAAGAAGAAACGCCTAAATCCATGAGAATTCCATCAACCTTTTCTACTTTAAGTTTTTCAAGTATTGCTTCAATATTATAAAAATTATCGTGTACATATGTAACATTATCAAAGCCTTTAAGCTTTTCCTTTGCTGCTTTTAACGCATCCTCATCTTGATCAATTCCAATTAACCTTCCCTTTTCCGATAGTCTTTTTAAAATTTCTATAGAGTGACCAGCACCACCTAAGGTACAATCAACATAAATTCCATCTTCTTTAATATTTAGTGCATCAAGGCACTCATTTAATAAAACTGATACATGCTTAAATTCCATAGTTTATCTCCTTCTATATCCCTAATTCAATCATTTTTTCTGCTATCTCATCAAAATTCATATCCGAATCATTATATTCATCCCATTTATCCTTAGCCCATATTTCTATTCTTGTTGATACTCCTATGCTTACTATTTCCTTTTGTATTGAAGCATATTCGCATAAGTTTTGCGGTATTAAGGCTCTTCCTTGCTTATCAATTGTTATTTCATTAGCACCGGAGAAGAAAAATCGTACAAAAGCCCTGGCATCTTTGCTAGTTAATGGAAGTTTCTTTAGCTTTTCCTCCATTACTGTCCATTCGCCTATGGTATATATGTACAAACATCCATCTAGCCCCTTAGTCAGTATAAATTCACTGCCCAGGCTATCTCGAAATTTGGTGGGAATAATCATTCTATTTTTACTATCAATGGCATGTTGATATTCACCAATAAACATTTTATTCCCCCATCTTATAAATTCACTCCACTTTAAACCACTTTAAACCATTTTAACCCACTTTCAAGTATTATTCTATAGAAAAATGAAATTTCCTTCTTATTTTGGCGTATTATTATCAACTTTTAAAAATAATTAAATTTACACGCTATTTAACTTCAATATTTTTACTATTAAGTATTTATTACCCATACTGTTTTTTTAACAAAACCCACAAAACCTATTACCCTAATTTACTTTCTTGAAATGCCTTAAGATGTAGAGTATAATTTATAAGTAATTAATAATCTTAAGCGTAAGAAAGGAATGTACATATATATGAAGCTAGGAATTGTAGGTTTACCAAATGTAGGAAAAAGCACATTGTTTAATGCAATAACAAAGGCAGGAGCGGAGTCTGCTAACTACCCCTTTTGTACTATCGAACCAAATGTAGGAGTTGTTAGTGTTCCAGATAAAAGATTGGATATGCTACAAACTATTTATAATAGTAAGAAAAAAATTCATACTGCAATTGAATTTTATGATATAGCAGGACTTGTAAAAGGAGCAAGCAAAGGAGAGGGTTTAGGTAATAAGTTCTTGTCTCATATTAGAGAAGTAGAATCTATAGTTCATGTGGTAAGATGCTTTCATGATGAAAATATCGTACACGTAGATGGAATGGTAGATCCGTTACGCGATATAGATACTATTAATTTAGAACTTATTTTTTCTGATCTTGACGTACTGGAACGAAGAATGGAAAAATCCTTAAAACTTGTTCGCTCTGGTGACAAAACAGCAAAAATGGAATACGAGCTAATGGAAAGAATAAAGCAGCATCTTGAAGCAAACTCTCCTGTAAGAACATTAGAATTCAGCGAAGAGGAGACTACTTTTGCTAACAGTCTTTTCCTAATTACTTCAAAGCCGGTACTATATGCTGCAAACATTAGCGAAGATGACCTAATGTCTGGTAACACAGAAAATGATATGGTTAAAGCAGTTAAAGCATTTGCTGCAAATGAGAGTTCAGAGGTAATTATAGTTTGCGCACGACTAGAAGAAGAATTATCTACTCTAGAGGATGAAGAAAAAATGCAGCTTTTAGATGAATATGGTCTTGATGAATCTGGTCTTGATAAACTTATTCACGCTAGTTATAAGCTATTAGGTTTAATGAGCTATCTAACTGCTGGCCCACAAGAAGTAAGGGCTTGGACTATAATTACTGGAACTAAAGCTCCTGCTGCTGCTGGAAAAATCCATTCGGATATTGAAAGAGGCTTTATACGTGCAGAAATAGTTTCCTTTGATAAACTAATTGAGTGTGGCTCTGAAGCTGCCGCTAAGGAAAAAGGGCTGTTTCGACTTGAGGGAAAAGAATATATTATGCAAGATGGAGATGTAGTTAACTTCAGATTTAACGTATAAAAAATGAATTATGGGTATTAAAAAAGCAGGATAGCATAATTCCTGCTTTTTTTAATTTCCATAACATAATTATTTTTTTACACTATACTTTTTTAACTCCCTGTTAATAGCCGTCATTACTTGTTCAAAGCTCATATCAGAAGTGCCCATTAGCACTTCCACTGCATCCTCTATAGAAGCCATTGTATATATATGAAAATTTCCATTTTTAATTTCTGTCTCAACTTCTTCATTTAAAACTAAGTCTTCTGCATTAGAAAAAGGAATTACTACGCCTTTGTCCTTTATAGTATCTAGAACTTTACATACTCCAAAAAAACCCTCTATTTTTTCATTTACTCCTCCAATAGGTTGAACCTCACCAAATTGATTGACAGAACCTGTAACTGCAATATTTTGCTTTATAGGTATTTTGCTTAGAGCTGAAAGCATAGACACTATTTCTGCCACTGAAGCACTATCACCATCTATTTTGCCATAAGTTTGTTCAAAACTTAAGTGGAAATCCACTGGTAATTTAGTAAAACCACCATTAATACTGCTTATATATCCTTTTAAAATATTAATAGATTTACTATGAATGTTCCCACTGAGATTGCTATCTTTTTGAACATCTACAATATTTCCATCTCCCTTATAGCAACAACAGGTAATTTTTAATGGCTTTCCAAAACTAAAATACCCTGCATCAATTACGGATAATCCATTTACCTGACCAATTCTACTATTCTTAACATCAATAAGCATTTTCTTTTCCTTATAGTTGTTTAGAATTTCCTTTTCCATAATATCTTTTTTATAACCTATTTGGAGTATATCACCTTCATCAATTTCTCCTTTATTCTCCGCTTTAACCTTGTTATTTGACAAGGTTAATAATCTACTTATTTCATATTTATCATAATATATCTTTTTTCTACTCTGAGCCTTTCGTGATAAGAGTTTTGCCACTTCTTTTATAGCTCCTTTTGTAAGAGACTTAAAACTATTTTCACTACAAATCTTTTCTATCTCAAATACCAAAGACTTCTTTAGGTCATTATCTATATTCTGTATGGGATTACATTCTGCTTTAATAGTAAAAATTTTTTTAAAGTCTTCATCGTAATTATAGAGCAAATCATAGGTCTCATAATCACCAATGAGAATTACCTTTTCCTTAAAGGGAGCAGGTTGTGGTTTTAAAGTACTTAATGAAACCAATTCAAAATAATTTCTGTTATAAGCCACATCTACCTCTTCTGTTAACAATGATTTTTTTAAATAATAATAAGCTAAAGGGTTACTTAGTAAATTGTTTATTCTAATTATCAAACACCCGCCATTTGCTTTTAAAATACTGCCACTTTTTATGAGTCCTATATCTGTAGAATAAACTCCATTGTGATTTTCATATTCTATATTTCCTAACAAATTTATTAGATTAGGATCTTGTTCAAATATCACTGGTGGAACTTGATTTTTACTATTATCTACAATTACATTTACAATATATTTGTAGATGATTTCATTTATTTTTTCCTCATCGTCATCATAGCTTAAAGAATAATTTTCTATAAGTTTTTTTTCAATATTATTACATACTATATCAAGATAACTTTGAACAGCTTCATCTTCCATGAACATATTTTTATATTCTTCTTTTAAATCCTTCATTTCATCTTTGTAGTATAC
>CALJTN010000317.1 GCA_937976175.1 uncultured Clostridiaceae bacterium
AACCTGCGGCTGGATCACCTCCTTTCTAGGGAGTCGGTATAAAGACTTCGGTCTTTATAACAGAAGAATTTAATTATTCTTCAGACTAAATATCTACTGTAATTAATCGTACCTATTCTCTGTTTAATTTTGAGAGACTAATAGTCTTAAAAATGTAATGAGCAATTGAATAAACACTACTTAGTGTTTATTCAATTGCTCATTATTTTTTGCTATCTTCATGATGCTTTGTTATTATATTATATAGTAAGAATAATTAGAGAATATTAAGCTAGGGGGACGTAATATGAATTTAATAGCAGCTGTTGATTTAAATTGGGGAATCGGATACGATTGCGAACTATTAGAGAAAATACCGGAAGATATGCGGCACTTCAAAGAAAAAACCCAAGGAAAAGTCATTGTGATGGGGCGAGCTACACTTGAATCTTTGCCAAATAAGAAGCCACTAGGTGAAAGAGTTAATATAGTGCTTACTAAGAATAAAAACTATAACTGTGAAGGTGTAACTTTATGTTATTCTTTGGAGGGACTTTTCAAAGAACTTAAAAAGTATAATGATGAAGATATATTTATTATAGGTGGAGAATCAATTTATTCTCAGTTAATTTCACGTTGTCATAAAGCATATATAACCAAAATATACAAAAAGTATGTGCATGACAAAGTATTAGTAAATTTGGATATCAGTGAGCAATGGGAAAAAGTTTCAACTAGCGAGGAACGAGAGTTTAAAGAGGGAGTATTCTATAGCTTTGATATTTATAGTAAATCACACTAAAAACAAACTTCCACAAAGTTACTTTGTGGAAGTTTGTTTTTAGTATAGAAATAATTACAACCATTTATTAGTAAGCAAAGGTTAGTTTTCCTACAGAAGTAGCTACTGCTTTTGAGGTTAACCAGGTATTTTTTACAGTAACATCATAAAAATACAAGGCTCCTCTAGTTGGATCTGAGCCTTTTAAGGCTGCATATGCTGCATCCGTTGCAGTTTGAGATGCAGGTTTATTAATCATGCCATTCAGCACTGGAGTGAACTGATAGTAACCATAACTTCTTTCATTAATTACTGTGCTAATACTACTTGGAAACAGTGGGCTTTTAACTCTATTTATTACCACGGCTCCTACAGAAACCATAGCATTGTAGCCTTCGCCACCTGCTTCAGCAGTTATTAGTCTAGCTAATAAATCTACGTCACTAGCAGAATAAGGTATAACTCCAGGAGTGCTCTGTGGAACAGGTTGTCCACTTGTTGAAATAATAGGGATATTTAGCATCTCCCCAGGATAAATAGTATTACTCCACTTATTATTTGCAATTCTTATCTTATCCAGGGATATATTATGTCTTTTAGCTATGCTATAAAGAGTATCTCCGCTAACTACTTTGTAAGTATTACCTGGTACCTTAAGTACTTGTCCAGAATATATGGTATGGCTTTGTAGACCATTGTCTTTCATTAAAATATTAATTGTGGTGTTATAGGCGTTACTGATTTTATATAGGGTATCACCTGATTTAACTTGATAAGGAGCAGCTTGTACGGAGCTACTACTAAGTAAAGCTAAGGTTAAAGCTAATAAAGCGCTTTTTAAATTTAATTTTATCATATATAGTCCTCCTTTATAAGCCTACGTGGTTAGCTTAGGGGTTTGGGCTAAAGGTGTCACCCCATAAGTAATTCCTCGTTCTCCATTTAGAAGACTCGGCAGTTTATAGATATCATTGTAACAGACATATACTGATTCATCTATATTAAATCACTGGGGTTATTGGTAAGATATGAGTATGTAGTTTTTTAATAAAAATTTAAAATTAAGCAAACAATATGGTTGACAAATATATTCCACAGTATATAATAATTCTATAATTATAATCGAATGCGATTATATTTATATTTTAGCATCATAGATTATAAATTAATAAGAAAAAATAGTTTCATATAAATACGCTACCACCATGTTATAGTGTAGAAAGGAAGTGAAGCTTATGGAGAAAGAGAATTTAAAATTAAGTAGTCAACTTTGTTTTAAGATTTACTCTATATCTAAGGCTATGACTAGATTATATAAACCAATACTGGATAGCTTAAAATTAACTTATCCACAATATTTAGTTATGTTAATTTTATGGGAACATGAAAGAATATCCTTTAAGGATATGAGTAATAATTTAAAAATGAAAACTGGAACTTTGACTCCAATTTTAAATAACCTAGAAAGTCAGGGGCGGGTATGTAGAATGAAGGATGAGAAGGATGATAGAAGAGTTTATATTCATATTACGGAGAAAGGTAAAAAACTTAAGGATGAAGCTTCTAAAGTACCTAGTGAAATAAGTTGTAAAGTGAATGTTTCAGCTGAGGAGTATTTTAAATATATGAAAGAATTTAATGAATTATTGAAAAAAATAGATGAAGTTGAGAATTATAGGTACTAGTAACTCAGATGTGGAGTTTTACTTTGATAAAAGGGAAAAGCTTAATGAATTAAACAAGTATATATTTTTTCTGTTCTTGCAAATACTATAAATAAAAGTAGTGGGAGGTTTTATTTTGGATAATGGTAATAATAGAGAAGTAAGTAGAGAGAAGCCAAAGGAAAGAGAAAAACCATATATGAGTGAAGTGCAGGAATTTCATAAACCAGAAGATTATGAAGATGCCTTTAAAAAATACTACCCTAAACAAAAGTAAAACTTTTAGCTTTCATATTTATAACACACAATGAATTGTTTAACATTAAACGAATCAAGCTCTATGTTGGAGCTTGATTCGTTTGTTTTCTTATAGAGTAGATTCTATGTCTAAGCTTTTCCTATTCCTGTGTGCAATAGATAAGGTGGGGTTAATTTATTATTAGCATGGATTTATTTTTGAAAGTTTATAAATTTACTCTTAATTGCTGGGTTAGTTACAATAAGCTTATGGAGGAAAAACCCCATAAAAGAATTAAGCATTGAAGTAGGTAGTACTACAGTTGCCAAGAGTATTGAAAATGGTGCAGGCAATCCAAATAGAATAAGAGCTGAGACTAGAAAAACACTTCCGCTTATTATAGTTCCAAGAAAATAAATACTTGTTAATTTAAGGGGAGAAGTAGAATTTGAACTTTTATATATACCATACACAATTACGGAAGTTATTATCTTATCTATAATATTAGGAAGTTGGCCACCTGGAAAAGTGGTAGTTAGAGCACATAAGACACCGGCTACTATTCCTGTAATAAGTGTAATTTTAAAATTCTTTGTTAATATTATGGATAAAATCATAAATACCAATAAGAAATCTGGCTTTATTCCGAAAAATATACCTGGTGTAATCTGATGCAATATAAGACCTATTGCAAGTAATAGGGAAGTTATTATTATTTTACTTGTTTTCATAAAAAACAGCTCCTTCTCAAAATAATTTAATTTTAATAGATTTAAATTTATTCTAAAATCTAGGACCCTTCACCACATCAAATTAATCACCACCTTTTCATTAATTTTTTAAAATAAAAAAACCTCCGCCCTATATTAGGGCGAAGGATACTCGCTATACCACCTAAATTATGCTACAAAAAAACTAAGCATATCTTATATTTCAAGCACTAAAATGCTCTATCCCTTTTAACAGTGGGCATCCGGTAACTACTACTCTCAAAATATGATTTCGGGTTACTTCTAGCAGGTCCATTCACTAAAGTTGTCAATACTGAGATCACACTATCCTCAGCTCTCTGAAATTGCATGGCTTTAACTACTCTTCCTGTTCAGCGAATTTATAATATTATATAAGATTTATATGATTGTAGCACTAAAAGTATTAATTGTAAATACTTATCTTATTAAAAAATTAATAAATTGGTGTTTTTTAGTGGAAAAGAATATGTTTTACGTTTATAATTATTACTGATGATATAGAACTAGGGGGGATGTTATGCTAGGTACAATTGTAAATTCAGTATCAATATTGGTTGGAGGACTTACCGGCTCCTTATTTAAGAATAAAATTTCTAGTGCCTATAATGAGACAATTATGAAAGCGCTTGGACTTTCTGTAATTCTTATTGGGCTTAAAGGTGCACTTCAAGGTAATGACATTTTATTATTAATTATTAGTCTTACACTGGGAACTTTAATGGGCGAAATGCTGAAGATAGAAAGAGGTATAGAAAGAATTGGAGCCTGGCTCGAAAGTAAATTTTCTAAGCAAGGTGGAGTAGCTAATGGATTTGTAACAGCTAGTTTGGTATATTGTGTTGGGGCAATGGCTATAATGGGTTCCTTAGAGAGTGGCCTTTCAAATAAACATGATATTTTATTCGCTAAGGCTTTAATAGATGGTATATCTGCAGTTATATTTTCATCTTCCTTAGGCATTGGAGTATGTTTTTCCGCCATTTCAGTTTTTATATATCAAGGAATTATAACTTTAACTGCATCTCTTATGAAACAATTTTTAATACCTTCTGTTGTAAATGAGATGTCTGCTATTGGAGGATTGCTAATTGTAGCAATTGGTGCAAATATACTGGAGATTAAAAGAATAAAAGTTGGGAACATGCTTCCAGCTGTTTTTATTCCTCTTTTATATTACATATTAAAATCCATTATTGGGTTGGTATAAAAATTATAATGTACATAAGTTCATGGGGACTTTATGAAGAATAAATTTAGGTAATGATTTCATCAATAAAAACCTATTTTTCAGAAGTGAGAAATAATAGTTGATTTTTTAAAAAATTAGGTTTATAATTCTTTTAACACTTAAAGTTATAGTTTCATATTCTATATTAGTGAAAATAAATAATAAAAGCTTTGACGAGAACCAGTAGTAAAACAGTTTCTTTTACAGAGAGCTCCCCTAGCTGAGAAGGAGCAAAGAATAGTATTATGAATACATCTCTGAGCTACACACCAAATCCACGTAAAGCTATCTTTATGTTGGTAGTAGGCTGTTGTCGGAACCCTTGCATCCGTTAAAGTGCTAGAGTATAAACGCATATTATGTGTCGTACTTGAAGAGGTTAATATGGTAACGTATTAATAAATTGGGGTGGTAACACGAGATTTTACTCTCGTCCTCTAGATTTTCTAGAGGACGGGAGTTTTTTTGTTTTACTCCAAATTATGCATTCTAGCTTTTGATACTTGAAAAAAGTGGTTTATCCAAAGTGTGAATAGGCAAGACGGATTGTTATAACAAGTCAACTATAAAGTGAGGAGGAATTATAATGATTAGTATTAACGAACAAATTAGGATTATATCCAAAGGTACAGCTGAAATAATTGACCAGGAGGAGCTAAAACAAAAACTTATTAAAGCAGAGGAGAGTAATAAGCAACTTATAGTTAAGCTTGGACTTGACCCTACGGCACCAGATATTCATTTAGGTCATACCGTAGTTTTAAGGAAAGCAAGGCAAATACAGGATTTAGGGCATAAGGTTATTATAATTATTGGCGATTTCACTGGGATGATAGGAGACCCTACAGGAAGATCAAAAACGAGAAAGGAGCTCTCTTCTGAGGAGGTACTTATAAATGCAGAAACCTATAAAAAGCAAATGTTTAAAATACTTGATCCCCATAAAACAGAGGTTAAGTTTAATGGGGAGTGGTTATCAAAACTGAATTTTAAAGACGTTATTAATTTAGCCTCAAAGTACACAGTAACTAGGATGCTAGAGCGAGAGGATTTTAAAAATAGATTTAAAGCTCAGCAGTCCATTGCGGTTCATGAGTTTATGTACCCTTTAATGCAAGGCTATGACTCCATAGCCATAAAAGCTGACATTGAAATTGGAGGCACAGATCAACGGTTTAACATCTTAATGGGAAGAACTCTACAAAAGGAATATAATGAAGAGAAGCAGATTGCAATATTTTTACCTCTTCTAGAGGGAACAGACGGAGTAGAAAAGATGAGTAAAAGTCTTGGAAATTATATTGGAATAGATGAAAATGCTAATGAAATGTATAGCAAAGCTATGTCCATACCAGATAAACTTATTATAAAATATTACGATTTGGTAACAGATATTCATCCTGATGAAGTAGATGAAATTAAAAAATCCTTAGAAAATACAAAAAATAATCCTAGAGATATAAAGATGAAACTTTCTAAGGAAATTGTTAAATTATATCATGGTGAAGCAGCGGCAGATGAGGCAGAAGATTATTTTAAATCAGTGTTTCAAAAGAAAAGTATCCCAGAAGGTATTAAAGAAATAGAACTACTAAATAACTCTATATTAAACCAACAAAGGGATATTTTAAGAATAATAACGGATATGAACTTTGTTAAAAGTAATAGAGAGGCAAAACGCCTAGTTGAGCAGGGAGGAGTAAAACTAAATGGAGAAAAAATATCATTAGAGGAAACTATAAAGTTAAAAAATGGTGATATAATTCAATGTGGTAAGAGAAATTTTGTAAAAGTTATTATAAAAAAATAGGAGTGCCACTTATGGTGGTATTCTCCTTATATTTAAGAATATTATTAAATGTTCTGAAAATAATGGATACACATGAAATATATACAATTAGACTGGTTAATGAGACACGTGCTACAATATAGGATGCATGAACATAAGAAAAATACATGGGGAGGTAACAAATGAAGAAAATAAGTTTAAAAAAAACCTTACTAATAATTTTAGGATTTCTAATTGTATTTGGACTTACAGTTGAAAATCCTATTACTTTACAGGCGGAAGCTTTGGAAAGAATACCACAGGTTTCAATTGTTTCCTTGGGTCACTTCCCCTTTGTTCAGGGTGACAAAAACGAGTTCTTTATAGCCTCTAAGAATTATACGGGAAAGGTTCAGTATCAACTATTTTATACCTGCGAAACAACAATGGGCAGCAAATGGCAATTAATTAATAATAGCGATATGTTAAATGGGTGGACAAAATCTGCAGATGCTCAAGATCCAATAAAAGTAGATATTAGTAACCTTCAGCTAAGTGCAGATTATTATAGATTTGCAATAAGAGTTAGAAGAGTAGGAATGAAAGGGAAATATAGCAATTCCTACGGA
>CALJTN010000318.1 GCA_937976175.1 uncultured Clostridiaceae bacterium
CTCTTGTACAAATGCTGCCGCTTGTGTTTTCATTTCATCCATAATCTTATTAAATCCTGCTACTTCAAGTTTTTCTTTATATGTATCCAGGCCTTCTTCTGGATCTACAAATCCGTATTCTAGTGGTATGCCATATTGGTCAACAACACCCTTTACAGCTGCAAGCTCATTTTTAACATTTTCATCATTAAAGTTAAATGTTTGTAAAGGATGATTTACTACTCTAGATTTTAAGCTCGCTACTAATTCTGTATACCCAGGAACTGCATCTTCTGGATGTGGAATTGGTTGGTATTGTGCATTTCTCCAAGGGCCCCATGTAAATGAATCACCATAGTTAGCAGCCTCTGGACCTGCTTTCATGACATTTTCATCACTTGGATCAGCCGCCATCCAATGTGTACCTTTTATACCTCGTTGTGCTAAGAAATTAGCTTCTTTATCGTATCTTAAGTAATCAACTACCATAAGTAATCTGCCAGCATTCTTAGTTGTTGCATGAATACCTATTCCACCACCAGCAGCAGAATATGGAAGGACTTTTTGTCCATCTGTACCATCAAATACTTCTATTTTCCAATCTGGGTGGTTTTGTCTTACGTCATTGAATATGTTATTCGCTGTCCCAGGATTTTGTATTGATAGAGATGCTTTACCATTTTTCACAGCATCTGTCGTAGCTAATTGGTTTGTTAACATGCTTTTAGGAATATATCCTGCAAGATTCCATTCTCTGATAGTTTTTAATGTTTGCATGTATTCAGGAGTATCTAACAAACTGAATATTTCTGCACTATTATGATCTGTAATGTTGTATTGAGGATAAGTAAATACTTTAGCATTACCGGCTTGTGCCCAACCATATCTTTGAGCTGTAAGAGATTGTAAAATGGTAGTCTCTCCTGGTAACATCAAAAATGGTGCCATTTCTTTCTCATTTTCATAAACTGCTTTTAGATAAGGTGTTAAATCTTCAAGACTATTAATTTCTGGTACACCATACTTTTCTCTAAGATCTCCTCTAACAATGAAGTGACGTTGATTAAATTCATCAACAAGTTGTGGTACCATATAAACTTTACCATTAACTCTTACCTGATCCCATGCATCTTGAGGTGTATTTGCCAATACATTTGGAGCATACTTTGCTAAAAGATCTTCTGTGATTTCTAAGAACCCATTCTTTTGAGCTTGTGAGCCATAAAATGCCCAGTCTGCTGCAAAGATACCATCAAAATCATCATTAGAAGCAAAAAGCAGCTGATACTTTGTGCTAAAATCACCCCATGAGATATACTCTAATGATAATGTACAATTAAGCTTTTCTTTTAAATCAGCATTAATAAGTTCCATTACTTTATCTCTATCATTAGATTTGTCACCAACAAAGTAAAGTTTTAGGTCAACAAACTCAGATGTATCCGGTGCTTCTGGAGTACTAGGATTCTCTGCGGCAACTTCTGTACTTGTTGTTGGTTTTTTCTCTTCAACTACTGGCTCGCTTTTTTGGCAGCCTACTACTGACACACTCATTACTAGCATTAGCATTAACGCAACTAATTTGTAAATTTTTTTCATTACTAAACCTCCCTTTTTATATATACCTTCATAGTTTTTTATAATAATCTGCAATGATGCAGGATTATCCCTTTACAGCACCGATTGTAATACCTTTAACGAAGTATTTTTGTAAAAATGGATATAAGAAAATAATAGGTCCAGTAGCAACTACTGTCATAGCAAGTTTAAATGATTCTGATGGTAACTGTATGATAACAGAAGTAGCTCCCATTGAAGCGGCTTGTTTTGCAAATTGCAAACTGCTTAATAATCTATAGAGAAAGAATTGCAAGGGATATCTCGTCTCACTTTGAATAAACAGCATGGCGTTGTACCAATCATTCCAATATCTAAGTGCAATAAAAAGTCCGATGGTCGCTAAAGCAGGTTTTGTTAAAGGCAATATAATTTTCATAAAAATCGTAAACTCACTAGCTCCATCAATTTTAGCAGACTCAGAAAGTGCTTCTGGAATCTCTTGAATAAAACTTCTCATGATAATGATATAAAACACATTAAATAGCAGCGGCAAAATCATTGCTAAGTAGTTATTTTTAAGATTAAGATATTTGTAAATCAATATATACCATGGCACTAGTCCACCACTAAATAGCGTCGTAAAGTAAAAGTAAAACGAGAAAAAGTTACGTGATCTAAAGTCTTTTCTGCTTAGTACAAAACCAGTTAATGCCGTAAGAAATAGTCCTATTGCTGTACCAACTACTGTTACAAACGCTGTAACTCCGTAGGCTCTTAAAATACTATCTGGTGATTTAAAAACTAATTTGTAGGCCTCTAGTGAAAAGACCTTGGGTATTAAGGTGTATCCATATTGATATATTGCACTTTCCTCGGTAAATGACCCAGAAACAACTAAAATAAAAGGTAATACACATAATATAGCCACTGATATAATCATTAAATATCCAATAATTGAAAATAATAAATTATCTGGTTGAATTTTTTTCACGCTACTGTCCTCCTATCCCAATAATTAGCTCCTAAAACAACGCATAATCTTTATTAACTCTTTTAACGATACCATTGACAAGGAGTAATGTAACACAACATAAAACAGATTGATAAATGCCAGATGCTGCAGCCATTCCAAACTCTTGTGAGAACATAAGTGATCTAAAAACAAAAGTATCAATAACGTCTGTACTATTGTAAAGCAAACCATTATTCCCAATAATTTGATAAAACAGCCCAAAGTCTCCTCTAAAAATGTTACCAATACTTAACAAAGTTAAAACAATGACTATTGGTACTATACTCGGAAGTGTTATGTATCTAATCTTTTTAAACTTATTAGCACCATCTATATCAGCTGCTTCATATAATTCTTGATCTATACCCATAATAGCTGCTAAATACACAACAGACCCATAACCTATGTTTTTCCAAGTATTAAAGAAAACAAGTATATATTTCCAAACCCACGTTGTCCCATTCATATCAACAGGCTCGAGTCCAAATCCTTTAAGTAGTACATTAAGCGTCCCATACTCATAATTAAATAAGTTATATACAAACGCTCCTACAACAACCCAAGAAATAAAGTACGGCAGAAACATCATTGACTGTGTGAGCTTTTTAAAATATTTATTGCCAAGTTCCGATAAAAAAATCGCTATTGCAATTTGTAATGTGGTCCCAATCAATATAAAAGCAATATTATAGAGCACCGTATTCCGGGTCACAATAGCCGCTTGCCCCGACATAAAGAAAAACTTAAAATTATCAAATCCTACCCAAGGACTTCTAAAAATGCCTTTCGCATAGTCTAATCGCTTAAAAGCTAATACTATGCCAGACATGGGTAAGTATGCAAAAATAAAAAAGTACAAAGTAGTCGGAAGCAACATGAGCATCAACATCTTGTTCTTTTTCAGATCATACAATAAGTCTTTTATCACTTTCATAGCTAATCTCCTTTCATTTTCCACTGATGTCTTTAGATATATTATAACTTGCTATAAAATCGATAGTAACATGACAAAATTTGTTTTTATAGCAAAAAACTTAGCTCTTCTTAAACTCCTTAACAGCAGGGATTGTAATAAGTACAGTAGTACCTTTATTTAACTCACTTGTAATAGATAAACCATATTTATTACCATAAAATAGTTTAATGCGCTCATTAATGTTTTTCAAACCATAGCCATGTGCCTCTATTGCATTACTTAATAAAATAGTGTTTAGTTGTTCGGGCTCTATCCCTATACCATTATCATTTACCGATAAAAAAATCTTTTGATCTTCAAGTCTACCTTTAATAATGATTTTACCCACTTTGCTCTGTTTCTCCATAATTCCGTGAAGAATAGCATTCTCAATAATAGGTTGTAAAAGAATCTTGATAATTGTGTAACTATAAACCGTGTCATCTATATCAAACACAGCCTCTATCGTTTGATCTAAGCGCATATTTTGAATTGCGATATATAGTTTAGCATGTTCAAGTTCATCTTCTATAGAGATGATATCTTTTCCCTTACTTAAACTTAATTTATAAAACTTAGAGAGTAATTTTACTAAAGAAGATATTTGTGGCACATTATGATCTATAGCTGTCCAATTGATTAAATCCAGCGTATTAT
>CALJTN010000319.1 GCA_937976175.1 uncultured Clostridiaceae bacterium
TAGGATCAAAAAACCCCTCTAGCTGCACCATAATCACATTAGGCTTTTCACTATTCACAGCATTATCTTGATCATCTAAAACACCTATTCTAGCCTTATTAATATGATTTTTCACTATTTCAATAGCGTTTTTGGAATAACAATCTGGTTTTCTTCTAAGTGTCGCTAGATAAGATTCAGTAAAAGAATATACAAATCCATTCCTTTGATAAATAGCTGCTACATCCCACCCACCTTCTTGTACCTCTTCATATTTAAGCAAATAGTTTCTCCATGTAAAAGATAGCCCTATTATAGCTATAAAGACTATAAATCTTTTAATCAAACTAACTTCATATGTTTTAAACTGAATCCAAAAGCTAATTATTAATAACACCAATATTATACTTGAGACCATAATTATTTTAACGATCATCTCTTTAGAAATATACTGACTGGCGAGTCCCAACCCATCTTCTGCACTGTAAAAATCAGCCCATACGAGAGGGACTCCCCTTAATTTTATAAGTACAGCATTTGTAATCGCTAGTATGCACCATGGCATACCAAGTAACACAGCTAAAAAATGTACACGTCTCACCATTATAGCAGGGGCGATTGCTATAAGAAGTACTAGGTAATTTAGAAGTACAGTCTCTTTATATCTACTTATAAAGCTTAAGGTTTCTTTCCCTCCTCTTTGAGCAGCTTCTATAACTAATAAAAGTAAAAACGCAATTATAAGACATAGCACACTATTAACTAGCAACTTAACACTTTCTTTTTTTATTTTAAATTGTCTTAACATAGTATGCCTCACCTCATTTACTCTCTTGTAAAAAATAATCTATTAGCTATTATCACACGTTTTATTTGCCGTTATACTTTCCCGCATGTTTTTTTATAGAACAAACCATTTCCTAAGTATTATAAGTAAGTCAAATAAAATAGCCTGCCTCATAAACTATAAGATGCAGACTATACTCATTCTTTTTTATTTTTAGTGTGTAGCTTTGCTAAAATCAAACTTAGGCCCGTACCTATTGATCAGCTCACTATGTACTTCCTCATTATTTCCTGGGTGATTTTTGTTTTTTCTAAAAACTATTTTTAAAAGAATAGGTGTAATAACAGCAGTCACTACAACCATCACAACTACCGGTCCAAACATCGCTGCACTCATAAGTCCGACCGCCGCCCCTTTACTTGCTATAATAAGAGCTACTTCTCCTCTTGAAACCATACCCACACCAATTCTCAAAGATTCTTTGTTGGAATATTTACACAGTTTAGCACCTATACCACATCCAATAACTTTTGTTAAAATAGCAACTATAAGCAGTAAAATGGTAAATCCTATAATACTCCCCGACATCTCTGGCATCTCAATAGAAATACCTATACTTGCAAAAAATATAGGTGATAGAAGTATATAGGACATAGTATTAAACCGAGCTTCAATATACTTTGTTCTTTCTGTATTTGAAATAATAAGCCCCGCGATAAACGCGCCCGTTATATCTGCAACCCCAAAAACTTCCTCCGCTACAAAAGCTAGGAGCAAACAAAAAACGAAAGAAACAATAATAAATCGCCTTAAATCTTTATCATATCTTTTAACCCATTTATCAAAGAAAATATAAAATAAAAAACCAACGCCTAAAGATCCTATAAAAAACAGCATGATCTTAGCGAGTACCCACCAAATATTAACTGATTGGCTAGGATCCGCAAGGCTAACCATAACAGTAACTCCAATAATGCCTAAAATATCATCTATAAGTGCTGCTCCTAAGATAGCATTACCTGCACGTGTACTCAGTTTACCAAGTTCTTTCAGTGTTTCCACCGTAATACTTACAGACGTTGCTGTTAGTATGATGCCTATAAATATATTTTGCATCATTGCATTTGTATTGATTGCATCCCCTTTATTAAATAAGCTCGCAATGGCAAATCCCCCTAAAAGTGGAAATAGTACGCCCATTAGGGCAATGACAAGCGAGGCTTTACCTGTTTTCTTTAGTTCTTGTACGTCTGTTTCAAGTCCTGCGGTAAACATAAGAACAATAACTCCAAGTTCTGCCATTTGTCGTATAAAATGAGTTTCATTTAAGATATTTAACATTGCCGGCCCCATAACCAAACCTGCTAAGAGTGCTCCTACCACTTGTGGCATCTGGAACTTTCTGGTTAATAACCCGAGTAACTTAGTGCTTATAAGAATAAGCGCAATGTCAAATAAATACTTGTACGATAACATAAAACTTCATCTCCAATTTTTTGTGATATATTTAAACAAAGTTTATTATATTCCTCTTGTAAATAACTTGCAACACAATCTTAAAGTTAATGGGTAGCACAAAGAGGTCATTATGGCTTTTTACAAGCCATAATGACCTCTTTGTCATTTGTCTATTAATCTACACTGATTATACTACATTCTTTCTAAAAAACAATATCCCTAATAAAACTTTTTGTTTTCCTAATAATCTTTTTATTTCCTTTTAACTTTCCAAACTACACTTTGATAATCGCCTTCAAGTTCTGGTATAACTAAGCCGCCATACATGAGTGCGTCTCCGCCATAACAGGTATTTTCTCCTTCAATGAAATAATCCTTATGTGGATCTAATCCTTTTAGTTTCAAGTAAGAAAGTCCAGCATTAGGCGTTCCTAAAACTCTAAAATAAGCAACAAACGCTTCATCTTTAGCTTCATCAACATACATCCA
>CALJTN010000320.1 GCA_937976175.1 uncultured Clostridiaceae bacterium
GTTCATCTTAACTATTGAGATATTGCAATTAATGGCTCCTACTTAGTGTTTTACTCTAAGCAGGAGTCTTTTATTTTGAATATCCCTTAAGGAAAAAAGGAGGTAATAACAGTATGGCAATGAGCCTAGCAATTATAATTATTTTAGGGCTAATATTTAATAAGTTGTTTGAAAAATTAAAACTTCCTGGTCTTCTTGGAATGTTAATTCTAGGGGTTTTACTAGGACCGTATGTTACAAATATAATAAGCGAGGATATACTTAGAATTTCACCAGATTTAAGAAAAATAGCACTGATTATTATTCTACTAAGAGCGGGCCTTGGAATTAAAAAGGATACGTTAAACAAAGTAGGTGTTCCCGCCCTAAAAATGAGTTGCATACCTGGAGTTTTAGAAGGGCTTACTATAATGTTTGCAGCAAGTTATATATTTGGGATAACAAAGATTGAAGCTGGGATGCTAGGGTTTATTATAGCGGCAGTTTCACCAGCAGTAATTGTACCACTAATGCTTAATTTTATATCCAGTGGAAAAGGAGAGAAAAAGGGCATACCAACCATAATATTAGCAGGAGCCTCCATTGATGATGTTATTGCAATAACTATATTTTCAACCTTTCTAGGTTTATATGGTGGTAAAAATGTAAACATTGCTAAAAAAATATTTGATATTCCCCTATCTATTTTCATTGGAATAGCCATAGGAGCTATGGTAGGAGTTATATTAACAGCAATATTTAAAAAATATCACATAAGAGATACCAAAAAAACTTTAATATTAATTGCCACAGCAATTATCCTCACAGGAATTGAAGAGGTTTTTAAGAATATGATACCAATAGCAAGCCTTCTAGGCGTAATGACTATTGGCTTTGTGTTGTTAGAAAAGTATTCTAAAGTAGCTAATAGAATTTCAATGAAGCTAAGCAAAGTCTGGGTAATGGCAGAAATTTTGCTTTTTGTATTAGTAGGAGCACAGGTGAATATATATGTTGCCTTAAGCTCTGGATTATTAGGGTTAGTTATCATTATCCTTGGACTTGTAGCTAGAAGCATAGGGGTATTAGTGTCATTAATGGGTACCAATTTAAACGCAAAAGAGAGGCTCTTTTGTGTGATTTCCTATTTTCCTAAAGCTACTGTTCAGGCAGCCATGGGGGCAGTGCCACTAGCTGCTGGAGTGAAGTCTGGAGAACTTATATTAGCCATTGCTGTGTTATCTATAATCATTACAGCACCACTAGGGGCTATAGGCATTAAAATAGCAGGGGAAAAGCTACTTTCAAATGAATAAGGTACATGAAAATAGATAACTAGTATACTAGAGATCTATTTTTATGCACCTAAAAACATCATTTATTAAACTTTCTTGCATATAGCCACCATAAGGTAATATTTTTTATTTAATTTTGGAAGCTCTATGGCATCACCTGATTGATGATACATAGTTATATTTTGAAAAGGTGATAAGATATCTATAAACTCTTCTTCCTTATATTGGTAAACATGAAAAGGAGAAGAACAAGGCAAGCTTTTACCTTTACCAAAAGGAGTAGATATTATAAGTGTACCATCAGGTTTTAACAAATTAAATAAATTTTTGACAAAAAGTTCATCGTCCTTAAAATGTTCAATGGTTTCAAAACTTATTATGGTATCAAAAATACCGTAAATTTTATGTAGGTTACTGTTAAGACAATCATCTACATAGTAAGAGGTTTTAGGGAAATTATAATTTGATTTAGCATATTCTATAGACTCACTACAGATATCTATTCCAACTACCTCATTTATACAATTAGTATCCTTTAGAAGAATTTCACTTCCATACCCACTTCCACAAGCAATATCTAAAACCCTTCCTGTAGAATATTTTCTGGCAAATTCATATCTTTGAATATGTTCTAATAATAATCCATTCTTAGGATTCATAAGCTTTGGAATAACTCTTTCTCCGGTGTATTTCATATTTTTTCCTTTCTGTGCTGTGATAAAAATTTACAATGTGAGTATAAAAATGGCTATAAAAACAAAAAATAAATAGTAATTGATTAGCGTTTTTAAATGTGGTTAACTCCTATAATAACTATAATCATTTATAACCATTTATAATACAAACATATTATAACAAATACAGACCAATATATCAATTTTAATTATAATCTAAGTTGATTATATATAATCAATTATATATAATAGAAGTATGTAAGGAAAAAACTATAATGGATATAATAATATTATTGATATTATACGAGGAGGAGAAAATGGCTCAAAAAAAACATGTTGATTATAAAATAGAAGAAGAAAGACTGAAATTTACCATAGATTATATTGAAAAAACTATAGAAACTACTGATTACTATAAGGATTTGTACAAAAGTAATATAAAACAAGCCATGACGGAACTTGATTACCTAGATAGTAGTTTAACCTACATAAATGTTTTAGTTAATACAAAATTTATGGAAGTTGCTGAGAAAAACTATGAAAGTTATAAAAAATCTAAAGCAAAACCCTATTTTGCTCGTATAGATTTTAAAGGCAAGGGAGAAGAAAATCCACATAGCCTTTATATAGGTAAAACTACCTTGATGAAGGCAGAAGATAATGAACTACTTATAGTAGATTGGAGAGCACCAGTAGCTAACATATACTATGAAGGTAGACTCGGAGAAATTTCCTATGAAACTGAAAATGGTGTAGAGGAAGGAGAACTTCTTCTAAAAAGGCAATTTACTATAAATAAGGGCGTATTAGAAAATATTATTGATATTGATATTACTACTACTGATACATTTTTGCAGGCATCTTTGGATGCAAATGCTGAGAGTAAGTTAAAGGACATTGCCTCTACTATACAAGGGGAACAGAACAAAGTTATCCGTGCGTCCTTCAATAAACCGCTTATTGTACAGGGGGTAGCTGGAAGTGGGAAAACCACCATCGCACTGCATAGAATTGCTTATTTTATCTATACCTACGAAGAAACCTTTGATCCAGAAAGCTTCCTTATCCTGGCACCCAACAACTTATTTATTAACTAC
>CALJTN010000321.1 GCA_937976175.1 uncultured Clostridiaceae bacterium
AGTGAAAATGAAAGAAGTTCTTTAGCTATAATATTATAATCCATATTTTTCTCCTTTAAATGCAAAATTTAATATTGAATACATAAGTTCACCATCATAAGAGCTATCTTTTGCTTCTTCATCTTGTATTTCGTATTCAAAACACATTCCCATCTTGTCTAAGACTCTTTTTGATACTTCGTTATCTTTATTAACAGTTGCAACTATTTTATTTACATTCATATTGTTAAAGCCGTACTAGATAATCGCTTTCCCAATTTCAGTTGCATACCCTTTCCCATAATGTTCCTCGAACAGCCCATAGAACAGCTCATTTTCAGCTATATCATAGGTAAGTGGAAATAATCCAACAAAACCTACACATTCATTATTATGTTTTGAAGTTACCAATAATAGAAAACCTTTAAAATTCAAAATTGTACTTTCTTTATATCTATTCAATATCCTTTTCATCAATTCTTTACACTCAGGTAGGGTTCTTTCTTTAGCGAATGGAACGTATCTCATTATTTCTTCATTATTCATTATTCTATGTAATTGACTAAGGTCATTGCTTGTAAAATTCCTAATTATTAAATGTTCTGTTTCTATTCTTATATTTTCATACATTCTAATTCCCCTCTTTCACACGCAGTATTTTATTATGTGTTGTCCAGACTCTATAACTTTTTTTATTATCTCCAAAAACTCTTGTTAGGGTTTTTCATAAGAATATCTACCCAAATAAATTTTAAATCTGCAATCCTCTGACCCTGAAACTACTGAAGATATCATTTCAATATTCAAAGATTTTTTCAATGTTGTTTCAAAAAGCCATCTTACATGTCCTTTACAACATTCACACCAAAGAATAGGTATGGATTCTTTTGTTGATTTAACCATTCCACATACACATTTTCCTGTACCAAAATTACAATCTATGATATTATTTTCAATTTTAAGTTTCCCCACAAAATGTGTCTTTTGCATTTCATTAATAAAATCTTCAATGCTTGGATACTTTTCAAAAATTTCAGTAGCTGTTTTTAGAAATTCTTTTGGTTTACAAGCACAATTTTCTCGAATTTTTATTGCTGTATCCTTATCAATAAGTCCATCCATCCGCCTCATTACTTCTTTCATCATTTCAGCTCGTTTAATTTTACTTGTTTTTGCAGTAATTGTTTCACAACCTTCTAATACTTTACTCCTTATATCTTCACCTACAAACTCATCCAGACTTTTTGCTAATTTCCTTAAATACGGAACTAAATTGGCATATTCCATAAATCTGCCCCCTTTTCTCACGAATAATCTAATATTAAAAAATCCATATATTAAAAGTCACCCTTGAATATGATTAATACTTCATAATAATTGTGGTTAAATATTAATATTTCCAAATTAACTTGTTTATTATATGATTTTACGAATTATTTATATAATCATCGGATATATTTATTCTTTATCTCATTTTCTGTTAGCACCATGTCTTTGGAGCAACAACCCACTTGCCCTCCTCTTCCCAACATAAATAATATATTCACTACCACACATTATAATTTTTCATTTAAGTATTCTTATGTTTAATATACAATATTCTATAAACATGCAGAAATGAAATTATATCGATAAAATCTTTATAAAAAATAAAGTTATAACGAAATTAAATTTCATTACAACCTCTGAACTTAAATAATCTTTATGTGATAGTTTAAAAGCATAATCCAAAGATACGTCTCAATCTTTATATCCTATAAATCTTTTCCACACTGATATTTATAGTTTCTACACATCATTCCCTGAGATTTTATCATGCCTAAATTCTTATAGAATGATTGTAGTCTTTCATCACAACATAAATCAACCATATAAAAATCATTTAATTCTTCTAACATTTTTTTAACTAACTCAGAACCAATGCCCTGTTTTTGATATTCAGGTAATACTTCTAAAAGAGGAATATAAGCTGATAAAACTCCATCGCTAACCGCATTTATAAATCCAATTATTTTGTTATCTTTTTCATCTATTGCAACTAAAGACTTATAACTTTTTTCTAAAATCACTCTATGCTTTTCTTCACTAGGAGGGTTAGGCCAGTCTTTAAAAAAGCCTTTCCCTAGTTCTAAATGTTTTAGATTGAAAGAATAAATTTTATATGAGATCAAAACTATCACTCCTTATTCAAGTCACTATCTATCTGTTTCTTCATACCCCAGAACCAAAGGTCTCCATTTTCATCTTTAGAAAATTCATAGCCTTCATCTATCCAGGTATGATGAAATCTGTTTTCTGAAACAGGAAATATAGGTATAACATATTCATCATCTATGACAAAAAACATTTTATCATTGTCCTGTCCAACAGTAACCTTTCCAGTATCACCTTTGTACGTGCCCATATAGCTTTCGTATACTCCAGGAGCTAAATTATACTGTAGTGGTCTACTTGGAAAGTTATACTTTTCCTTGAAAAGTATAGCTGCTATAATTTGTGAAATGCGCCAAACTGCTGTAAATCCATAATTACTTAGTACAACAATGCTTATTTCTTCATTAACATATCTATGGAATTCAGTTAAGAATCCTATACCACCACCATCGTGTCTTATCCTATTACGTCCATATATTTTATCTATAAACCATCCATAGCCGTAATCATTCCCCTCACTACTTGTTTCTCCTGAATTAGCATAGGGTGTAAATATTAAATCAAGGGTGTTTTTAGAAACAAGGTCTTCAGTATATAACGCTTTATCCCACAACAGCATATCCTCAACTGTAGAATATATGTCTCCAGCACCAAAGGCAAGATCCATGTTTACATACCTAAAGCGTATTAGCTCCTCATCATTTAAATAGTAACCAGTGGAAAGTCCTTGTATGATTTTTTTATCTCTTTCTACTCCGGTATCATTCATATTTAATGGTTTAAATATATTTTCCTTGAAAAATTCATCATAGGATAAACCTGATACATTTTCAATAATACATCCAAGTAAATAGTAACCAAAGTTGGAGTAATTCCACGCCTCTCCCGGTTCACATAGCAGTGGTAAATCCCTAAATAGATCTATCATGTATTCATGCTTATGTTTTGGATTATTCAATGATTTCTCAAAATCTGTTCCAAACAAATATTGTAACCCAGAAGTGTGAGTAAGAAGGTGATGAATAGTTATTCTTTCATCAAGCTCTTTGTAATCTGGAAGGTATTTGTTAACCTTATCATGTACATTTAACATTCCTCTTTCTTGTAATATCATTGCAGCCATAGCTGTAAACTGCTTTGTTATTGAGCAAATTCTATGCTTGGTTTGTGGGGTATTAGGAATATTATACTCTTGGCTAGCTAATCCATAGCCTTTTTTGAATATAGCTTGGCCTTTTTTTGATACTAATATTGATCCACTAAATGGCCAAGTCTTACAATATAAATCCATAAAATCATTTATTTCTGCTACAATTGAATTATTCATTTTTTTCTCCTTTTTGTGCATCCTGCATTTCACCTACAATAATTAGTAAGCTATGAAGACGTCTTTTGTGACCTTCTTAGACTAAGCAACTGCCACCTATCGAATATGGCAAGCTTGAAGTTTTCAAAATGTTTTTAAAATAAATTATATTTCTATAGTACTTTATATAACATTCACTGTCAATATATTGAATATCAACCTTTTTATATTATATATTTTAAATATTTGAAGCGAACATAAAAAATTCAATATCATAAATACCCCGTAATTTAAAAACTATCTTCAATATGATTAATTAAAGATAGTTTTGATTATAGTCCTCTATATTAGATTTTTTTCATTAAATAAAGCACATATCCATAGTAATCAGAATATTTCTTGTAAATTTCAATTTCCCTTTCTGTAGCTTCCTCTGGTATATCTTGTCTAAGCCAAGATATTTCTGATACAACTAAATAACCCCTAACAATCAGCATCAAATCCCTATTGATTTTCTTGCACATACAACGTATAATAAAAATCAATTCATCCCATTCCACTAGGAATTATAGGATTGAAGTTATTAATCAAGAAAGTAATTATAAAAATCAAACTAAGAGAAGTTTCTACGCTGGGAAAGCTCTATGAAACATTATTATGAGGCGCCTCTGTGATCCTATAAATTTTAAATTAGATACATTATAAGATAGACTAAAATATTGTTTTTAAACACAAATTAATAATAAACATTCTACCAAAAGAAAGGAATGATTATAATGTCAAAGATTTATATTATTCATGAAAATAATGAGTGGACAGCACCTTTAAAGAATAAACTGGAGGCCCTTTCTCTATCATATGAAGATTGGTTTTTAAGCGAAGGCGTATTAGATTTGTCTACAGCACCACCCGAAGGTGTTTTTTATAATCGTATGAGCGCTTCTTCCCATACTCGTGATCACCGCTATGCAGCTGAATATACAGCAGCAGTGCTTAATTGGCTAGAAAACCATGGGAGAAAAGTAATAAACTCAAGTAATGCACTAAAATTAGAAATAAGTAAAGTAGCTCAATACACCGCCCTTGATGCACAGGGTATTCGTACTCCGAGAACTGTAGTTGCAGTAGGTAAAGAGCAAATTATAAAAGCAGCAGAAATATTTAGTGGTGCTTTTATAACTAAACATAACCGTGGTGGAAAAGGCCTTGGAGTTCAGTTATTTCAAAGTATTGCTGCTTTAAAAAATTATGTAAATGGATATGATTTTGATTATCCTATAGATGGGATAACCTTGATTCAAGAATATATAGAATCTGATGAACCATATATTACTCGCTGTGAATTCGTTGGTGGAAAGTTTATATATGCTGTAAGAGTTGATACAAGCAGTGGTTTTCAATTATGTCCTGCTGATGCTTGCCAGATCGGTGATGCTTTCTGCCCAGTAGGAACTTCATCAACTCCAAAGTTTGAAATTATCAAAAATTTTGAAAATCCTATTATTGAAAAATATACTACTTTCCTTAAAGCAAATGGAATCCATATAGCTGGTATAGAGTTTATTGCTAACAAACAAGGTGAAGTCTTCACCTATGATGTAAACACTAATACTAACTACAACTCAGATGCAGAATCAGTTGTAGGAATTTTCGGTATGGGTGAAATAGCTAAATATCTTGGTTCTGAGCTTAAAAACTTAAAGTAAAAGAAGGAGTTGAATAATTTATTCAGCTCCTTACTATATTAACAAAATACCGTCCATCCAAGGCGAACGGCAGTATTTTGTTAGATGTTGTGACCCCACTACCTCTAAGTTTATACCATACTTTCTGTTTATTGTGACATTAATTCTCTTCTCAATTTATTAATATCTTTTTCATTAAGCTTAGAGTATTTCTTGATTTTTTCTATATCAGGCTACGACTTCATCCCGCTTTGTACCAAATACAATGACAGTTGTAGAATCACAGGGAAGTATTAATGTTCATACTATCTACCTTTTAGTATAGGATAAGCTATTAACTCTGTATGTCAGAGGGGTTTCACCTCTGAACTCAGCAGGATAGTTCAGCTAAAAAAAAATTAGCTGGCGCGTTTGCCTGAGTTACTAGCTCAGAACTTATGGCACAACGCGGCGCACAACGTTCATTGTTCAAGACACCGAGAAGCTTAGTGCCACCGCACTTGGCTTCGCAGGTGTGCTTTGCAGTCTTTTTATGCAAAGCGAACTTGAACATTTAAAAAATTATTTTTAGATTAATTATTTAATATGAACCTTAGCTTTTTTCTATAAGCTTAATCTTTATATTTTTACTATCTTACGAGAAAAATTATTAGTTAAATCCGATTCATGATGTTAATGGTTATAAGTATATTTTATAATACATTAATATTGAACTGTTGTGTAAGTTGATGAATACTCTCGCTATATGTGACGTGATATATTAAAGTTGTAACACTAGTGCCGAATAATCTATTATAATAACATTTAAGGAAGTGGTGTTACAAATGGCAAATAAAAAGTATGATAATGTATTTAAACAAAAGATAGCTAGATTACATTTAGAGGAAAATAGAACCTTGACGAGCCTTGCAAAAGAATACAACATTGCAAAATCTACACTTAATGGTTGGGCTAAGAGTTTTAGTGAAGAATGTACTGAGTCTGAAGATAAAATTTCTCCTAATGTATATGAGGAAATCAAGCTGTTAAAAAAGCGTGCAGCTGAACTTGAAAAGGAGAATGCTTTCCTAAAAAAGGCTGCAGCCTTCTTCGCCAAGGAGATAGACAATTAGTCTATCAGTTCATTGAGTTAAATCAAGCAGAGTTTGGTGTTAGATGGCTTCTGAAACAATTTGAGATATTTCCTAACTCATATTACAATTATCTGAAATGTAGACGAGCATCTTACAATCACCATAAACAATCAGTACAACAGCAAATTAAGGAAATTTTCCACAGTGAAGATGGAAAAATGGGATATAGAATGATAAAACTCTTGTTAGAAAAACAAGGAACTAACCTGAGTCTATTAACTGTACACAAATATATGAAAGAATTAAACCTTAAATCTATTTCTTTCAGAAAAAAGCCCAACTATGTAAAGGGTACTCCACACAAAGTATATAAAAACCTCTTAAACAGAGATTTCACAGCACCTAATAAAAATTTAAAGTGGTGTACAGATTTTACATATATCCACCCTTCCAATGGTAAAATGATGTACAACCGTTGCATATTAGACTTACATGATAGAAGTGTTATGGCAAGTAAATCATCTACAAATATAACATCTGAGTTAGCCATAGAAACACTTAGCGAAGCAATACAGAACCATAAGCTAACTGAGAGACTAATACTTCATAGCGATCAAGGTTCTCAATATACTTCAAAGGCTTTTACTGCATTCTGTGAAACTAATAAAATACAACAATCTATGAGTAAAGCAGGATATCCATATGATAATTCTCCTATGGAGTCTTTCTATGGAAAACTTAAGAGTGAACATCTTAGCCACTACACTATTAAAAATATTGCGCATTTAGATGAATTAACAAATGACTACATTTTTAGGTATTACCATCACAAAAGGCCACATAGTTCTTTAGGCGGGCTAACGCCTTTTGAGAGAAGGTATCTGTAAAAATTAATCGAACTTAGTGTTACAATTTTACTTGACCAGGTCAACCTCTATGGCGTGCTTGCACCGATGAAGGAATGTGCTTTGGCTTCCCCAGAGGCTTGACCCTAGCCAGTCAAAGCGAAATTGAGTGCATTGTTATACGCAGCTTTAGCCACTGCACTTTGAGTTAAATCCATAAAAACACTTTGATTACATCACGCTAAGAGAATATTGTACCATAAGCAATTAGCAAGTTATGACTGTTTTTCAGTTGCTATATTATCTAGTCTTACCCTACTCTCGCAACCAGAAGGACAAAACTCATTGATTATGTCACATGGATAATCTGAACATTTTCCGCAATTCTTTTGATAGGTCTGACCCTTACCCACTTTGGTAGACACGAGAAACTCGTGTTATACTAAAAGTGAAGGGAATGATTTTAATGAATAACCAGTATAGTGCAGAATTTAAGTTAGAAGCAGTAAAAAGAATAGAGAGAACTAAGGAAACAGTTTCAAAGGTAGCAACAGATCTAGGGGTAAAGCCTACAACACTCCAAGGATGGTTAAAAAAATATAAACAATCGCCTATAGCTCCCTTTCCTGGTAGCGGTAATCTAAGTCCGGAGGATGAGAAGCTAAGAAAGTTAGAGAAAGAACTCCGAGAGCTTAGAGAGGAAAATGAAATATTAAAAAAAGCGGCAGCCTACTTCGCCAAGAATCTAAAATAGAAAGATTTAAGTTTATCAAGGCTAATCGTCATAAATATAGGGTAGCGAAGTTATGCACAGTACTTGATG
>CALJTN010000322.1 GCA_937976175.1 uncultured Clostridiaceae bacterium
AATTTTTAAGATGCCCCTGCCCAGTTATTTTGTCAAATATACAATCATCTAATACATTGATTCCATTATAAAGTGCTTTTATCATTTGTTTAATTTTATCTGGTGTATGATTTTTTATAAGATATCCTCTTGCCCCATTTGCAAGTGCTTTTTGTATCCTTTCATCATCATCAAAAGTTGTTAGAACAAGTACTTTCCCTAGTTCATTAGTTGTTATCTCTTTTGTAGCAGTTATGCCGTTCATAATAGGCATTTCAAGATCCATAAGAATAATATCTGTCTTGTAACACTTGGCAAGCTCAATGGCTTCTTTGCCATTTGCAGCGGTTCCAATCACTTCAAATGCTTCATCTAATTCAAATATAATTTTAAGCCCATCTCTTACAAAATCACTATCATCAGCAATAATAAGTCTAATTCTATCCACGCTTTTCACTCTCCCCTAGCGGCAGCAACATATTTATTTGAAAACCTACCTCTGAAGCAATGTCTAATGTTCCTCCCATGGCTCTAACACGTTCCTTCATACCGGAAAGTCCCATTCCTTCTTTTATACTTTTACATCCCTTTCCATTATCTTTAATAGTGCATCTTATAAGTTTATTAAATACACAAATGTAGATAGCAATTGTATCGCAGTGCGCATATTTAAGAGCATTTGAAAAAGCTTCTATTGTATTATCTAACAAAAGTCCCCATATAGCTTCTGATAGACTATTCTTCTCTCCTTCATACTTAAAATCCACATTTATATTATATTTTGCTTTAAAATCTGTACATAACTTTTTAAACTGCACATATTTCATTTCACCAACCTGTGGTTTTTCTCTTCTTAAGATAGCCCTTATTTCATCCATACTTTGTCTAAGATTTTCAATGACATCCTGAAGTTTCTCTTTGGTTTGTTCTGGTTTTTTATCTATAAGAAGTTTACAAGCTTCAAGCTGAAAGATAGACCCATTAATGCTGTGTCCTATTTTATCATGTAATGATTGTGAGAGTCTGCTTTTCTCTTCCAATCTTTCATTTTCGTAAACTAAAGCAAATTTTTCAATATCTCCTCTATGCCTTAAGTCTTGCTTATTAATCATCTTTTGAAGTGAGGCCTCTGTATTTAAAAGGGTGTTTAAGTAGTTTTTATAACTTTTTATAATAACATAGTGTTGATAATATAATCCAATTATAAATAAGCAAACTATAAGATAGATTAGTTTATTTTGAGATCCTACTACTCCTAGCAGTGAAACAAAATACATTTTTGAGTCACTGCTTAGTAAGACGATTGCATCTAGTACAATAATAGGCAAAAGTAAATAATAGGTCTCTCCAAACCCAAAAATGAGAACGAGCATTAATCCTACGGCAATACCTAGTAAAATGCATTTAAGCTTATGAGTTAACTCATAAGCTATAAGTACACTTATTAATACAAATAATAAAGGAATCTGAGCAAATTGTTCTCCACTTAGAATGTCTTCTTTTGAAAAAATGAAATAAATAGTTGCCATCGTCAAGATAATCAACTTGATAATCCCAAAATAAAAGTCATTTACCTTATTCTCCATGCCAAAGAAGCTCCTTCTATTTGAGTTAAAATCCATTCTTATTCTATTGTATCAACTTTAATACATAGTGACAACATTTAAAATCTTATTTCAATTATAATTTCTTCTAGATTTAAACCCTAACAAAGATACAGATAAGAAAAATAATGCAAGTGCTCCTATAACCCAACCATATTGGTAAAGCACCTCATCATTGCCTCGCAAGGCTCCTCCCGCTGCAATAACAAACCACCTTTGTGGTAAAAGCATCGCTACATTTTGCATCCATGTCGGTGCTGCCTCAAATGGAAAATAAAGTCCTGAGAGCATATTTGCTATAAGGATAAGTGCAAATCCTACATAGTTAGCTGTAGCTATATCATCAAAGAAACTCATACTGCAAATACTTACACAAGTAAGCACTGATCCAAGCCCAAATACAAGAAATCCCATAATCCATATGCTTATACCTAAATCACTTTGGACTATCACTTTAACGCCCATCATAATAAGCCCTGTCTGAAAGGCAAGTGACCCTATTGCAAGAATTACTTTTACTGCTATATAGCTTAGCATGCTTGTATTTGTAAGCTGTATTCTTTTTAATACGCGGTTATGCTTTTCTTTAATAAAGAGGCCTACAATAAAGTTATTACTAAATATTAAGGTCATTGTTATTGCTGCAACAAATAAGCTTAATGAAAAAGAATAGTCTTTTTTATCTTGAGCTGCTAATTCTCCCTCTTTACCTAATATTACGACTTCGCTCTTTGTTTCATTCTTTTTTGATTGTTCTATTAAATCATTAAGTGTTTCTTGTTTTCCTTGCGCTATTTTTGAAAAGACTAAAAATTTGCCTGTGATGCTGTTTAGATGGGCGTCTAATAATTTTACCCTCTCATCTGTACCTGTATCAAAAAGTATTAGTATTTCCTTAACGTCTCCTTGTAAAATATTTGCCTCAAAGTCACTTGGAATGTAGATAAAACTGCTCATAATCGATTTGTTAGCTGTTTTTATAAAAAAGGCTTTTATTTCTTCACTACTCATTCCTTCTTCCTTAGCTACTTCAACTATCATTGAATTATCTTTTTGTAAATCATTAATGAGCTCCCTAGATAGCATTGTCTTAGATTCATCTACTACTAGAACATTCATTTTAAACTCATATCCTTGATCTTCGCCTTCTTCTACACTTGTTAAGTTGAGTATTAGCGTACTTAAAATTGGAATAAGTATAATCAAAAAAAGTGTTTGCTTACTTCTAAGGACTAATTTAACATTTGCCTTTAGCATTATCCAAAGTCCATGCATTATGCTTCCCTCCTTGTGTACATATAGGTTAGACCAACTGTAATAGATAAAAGGGTAGTCATAGTCAGTATAACTAAAGTTGTCCCTAGATACTGACTGCTTCCTTTAGTTGATAATTCAACCAAAGTACGGTTCAGGTAGTAGAGAGGTGATAAATGTACAATATCTTCACTTATAAAATTATACATATACGTTTGAAAACTGCCTCCTGTAAAGCCAAATACGAATGCGCCTATATACATAAACATATTAATAATTGTGCTGCTTTTAATGAGTAAAGTAAGCATTGTTCCAAAAGCACTGACTGCTATAACCTCAAATAGCAATACCATTCCTGATAAAAAGAGCTTATCTCCCCAGTTTACATTTAAAAGCAGTGTAGACACCACGATCGCTATACCTACTTGCACACACAGAGCAACCACATTAGGTATAAATCTTCCCATGAAAAGTATGGCAGGCTTTACATTTGCAAGTTTTATTCTATTAGAAACATTATTTTTACGTTCAGCCTCTGTTAGTGCAACCACACATGAAATGCCCATCCATATAATAAAGACGATTTGAACAATACCATAATAATCTTGAGATCTTGGGATAGGATCTACCTCAAGATGCTCCTTCTTAACCCAATCTTCTTGTCCTTCCCTATTACTAAAAGGCTGCATCTGTATCATACCTTCACTTGCAGCGATCACTCGATTTTGTACACTGTAAGCTATCATGGTTTTAAGTCCATCATAGAAATGCATACTGCCCTTAAAACTACTTTCAAAAATCATGGCATTGATATTAATATCTTCTTGATTATAAATCGTATACCGTTCATCGTTCAGCGTAAGGTAACTGACTATCTCACTATTTGAAAGTGCCTGCATCCCCTCTTTTTGGTTCATAGGCTTTAGAATCATACCATTTGCCTCATATTGTTCTTTAAAAACAGGAAAATAACTTGCAATATTGCTGCCACTTTCAATTTTGTAACCAACTGTAAAAGGCTGCATCTCAACTTTTTTTCCGAAATCATTAGCCAACGCACTTGATAAAATAAGAATAAGCACAATAGGCAAAAGGCACATAAACATAAAGGATATTTTATTTCTTATTAAAAGTTTTGCATTATTTTTGATTAAGATAAGTAACATCTTATAGAGCCTCCTCACCATAATCTCTTAAGTTTTTACCTGTAAGCTTTAAGAAAACTTGTTCTAAAGACATATCCGTACCTTGTGCAGCTACAAGACTTATAAGCTCTTCTTTTGTGCCAAGTGCTATGATTTTCCCTTTATCCATTATAGCAATTCTATCGCACAGCGCCTCAACTTCTTCCATATAGTGACTGGTATAAATAATAGTTGTCCCTATCTTATTCATAGCTTTAATCTTTTCTAAAATAAAATTTCGGGACTGCGGATCAATAGCTACTGTAGGTTCATCAAAAATCATAAGTTCTGGCTGATGTGCAATTGCACAAGCTATATTAAGCCTTCTTTTCATACCTCCTGAAAAAGTTTTAGCAAGTCCATTTCTATTCTCCGTAAGGCCTACAAAATCCAGTGCATTTTCTATTGCCTTTTTAAGCGGCTTACCTTTTAATCCATATAGTCCTGCAAAAAGTTCGATATTTTCCCAGGCTTTTAAATCACCATGAATAGCAATTTCTTGTGGAACGAGTCCTAAATTTTGTTTTATCTTTGACATTTCCTTTTTTGTATTATAATCAAACACTGTAATTTCACCCACTGTAGGTTTTGTCATAGAACAGATCATATTAATTGTTGTACTTTTACCGGCTCCATTAGGCCCTAAAAGTCCAAATACTTCTCCCTGTTTTACTTCTAGTGTGATGTAATCCACTACCGTTTTTTGGTCGTATTTCTTAGTTACGCCTTCTAATCTTAAAATTGTTGGTTTCATTTAAATCCCCTCCATATTGCTATCATACGCCTTCCTCTCTTGTTTTGTAAGTGTATAATGATAGATTGACCTATGACAAAAGTCATAGATTGGCATAATAAATTTTCATAGAACAAATTAAGCATTATTAATTCTTTAACTTTTTTCCATTTTATGTTATATTTATAGAGCCTTACCATTTAAATTAAGGAGGAATATTTAATGCAAAAAAATAAGTTTTTTATTTTTGTTTGTTTAAGTTGTTTTTTGATAATAGGACTCCTAAAGTGTTCTACTGTAAACGCATCTTCTTCAAATATTACTATTTACCTCAATAATAAACCTCTAATGAGCTCAACGCCCCCTTTTATCGAAAAAGGCGTAACATTGGTTCCTATGCGTTTAATATTTGAAGCACTTGGTGCTAATGTTGGTTGGGCTCCTGAAACACAAACCATTATAGCCAAAAAAGATTCTACAAGCATTACTTTAACATTAGGTAAAAAAATAGCATTTATAGATGTTTATAAAAAAGACTTGATCTTACCGCCTATGCTTAAAAATGGAACTACTTATGTTCCTTTAAGATTTATAAGTGAAAGCCTTGGTGCAACTGTTACATGGGATGAAAAACAACAAGCTGTTTTTATACATTCAAGTGCTAATCATTCTCTCCCCAAACAACTTTCTATTCAAGAGATCGGTAAAATGGAGAAAGCTATTGTTTTTATCTATAATCATGCTATAGATGGCAATGATGTTTTTGGCAGTGGCTTTTTTATTTCTGATGATGGCACAATTGTTACAAACTATCACGTCATCGCTCATTCAAAAAAACTATCTATTTCTACAGATACTAACAAAGAATATACGGATATCTCAGTGCTTGGTTATGATGTTCTTAAGGATATTGCTATTCTTAAAATCAATACTAAGGATAAATTTCCCTTTTGTAAGCTTGGAAACTCAGACAAAGTGGTTTTAGGTGATAGTATTGTTGTAATCGGTAATCCTATGGGACTTAGAAATACATTATCTACTGGGATCATTAGTTCTTTAAAACAAAAAGATTTTATACAAATCACTGCTCCAATAAGCCCCGGCAGTAGTGGAGGTGCTTTATTTAACATGTATGGTGAAGTTATAGGTATTACTTCTGAAACTATTTCAGATGGACAAAACCTTGGCTTTTGTATCCCCATTAATGAAGTACATACTATTGCCCTTAATAATCCTTTAACACTAGCGCAACTAAGTCAAGCAGAAAATAAGTTAAGCGCCCCTCAAAATGTGAGAGCTTTTCCACTATCATCAAGTGAGATTGCCCTTCAGTGGGACTATAACCCAATCATTGATTACTACTATGTTTATTTTTGTGATACTCCAGGTGGAGAATTTATTCCCTTTTTAGATGACTATGATTATAAAAAGAAATTCGACTGGATTGAATCTTATAGTATGAGTAATTATGATTTGCCCGCTAAAACAACTATCTATTATAAAGTAACTGCTGTTAAAAATGGCGCTGAATCTCCCGTTAGTCAAACAGTCAGTGCTACCACATTTGCTGATGATCCTACAGCACTTATTGATACTGTGCGAGAAGGCAGCTTCAATCAATTTCCTAATCAAAAAATAGGCTCTTCATTTAATACTTTTTTCAAAAATTCAATGTGGACCTATTTTCGCTCTCAGCAAGAAGAACATGTTATTGAATTTACCGGAACCTACATCACTAACCATAAAGAGACTTCACTACTTGTTCAATTTATTGTAAATGCTTCTCTTGATAGTTTCAGAGCTACTTATATGGAAAGAGACAATTATCCTATGACTACTTATGAATTTGAGGATCTTATGAAAACAATCTTTAATAAATAATGTTTTGCATATACTAAAAGAGATAGTTCGTATTTAACGAACTATCTCTTTTGGCGTACTCTTCTACATTATATAAATCTTTTCTTCATAAATAATCATAGCTATTTGTACTTTTTCAAAGATTCTATGCCATATTTTTTAATGCGCTTTAATGTTTTTTTAGAACCTCTGCTGATATCTTTTTCTAACTTTCTTTCTGCATAACTTATAAAAAGTGTATTAAGATCATAGTCTTCTGGATAAAGCTCTTTAGCTTTAATTTCTAGCTTAAGCTGTTTTTCATTCACTTCTATAAATTTTTCATCATAGAAAACAACAAGGTTATTATATTTATCTTTTGGCGTGTAGATAATGCCATAATCATTGTATTGTGTAAGAAACACCTTGTCTCCAGTACTAAATATCTGATCACCCTCTATAGGCTTATTATATACTTCTCTGGGCATTCTTATCTTTGATTGATTCACATACTCTAAATCATAATTTTTATGAGACATGTATGCTCTTGCTCGCTTTAGAACATTTTCTTGTATGCCCATCTTT
>CALJTN010000323.1 GCA_937976175.1 uncultured Clostridiaceae bacterium
TGATGAAGACGGTGCTGCTAAAATTAACAGCTGGATGAATGAGGGGAATTTAGCTTCAATTCATTCTATGGAACCAAACTTAGAAGAAATATTTTTAAGACTAACCGGGAGGGAATTATAATGGAAATTTCAATAACAAGGTTAAAGGCATTGGTTAAGAAGGAAATGAAGGACTTACCTAGAAACATGAATGTTTCACTAATGTGCCTGCTGCCCGTGGTACTTGTCCTACTGTTCTCGTATATGCAAGGAGAAGATGCTGGTCAAGGAGTCAGAGGAATAGATTTATTAAGCATGGGATTGAATACAAATCTTCTCATTGTGTCTACCTTTGCCATATCTATGTTGATTGCTGAAGAGAAGGAAAAAAACACAATGAGAACTTTGATGTTAGCCTCTGTAACGCCAATAGAGTTTCTAATAGGAAAGGTCATTGTTATTCTATTATTTTCAGTAGTAACGAATACAGCAATTTACTTTATAGCGGGAATGGGCATGCAGTACTTAGCTCAATATATACTTTGGTCAGTTACTGTAACTATTATTATGATGCAGATAGGGGGCATTATTGGTTTAATTGCTCCAAACCAGATGTCTACAGGGGTTCTTGGGATGCCCGTAATATTTGCCTTTATGATACTCCCCATGTTAGCACAAGCTAATGATACTTTAGAGAAAATCGCTTCTGTACTACCTAATCATAACCTGAATATAATACTGGAAAAGATTATTAATGGTGAAGGGTATATAAATACATCTTATAATATACTAGTTATTTTAGCGTGGCTCATATTGGCAGCCGCAGCATTTGCCTATACCTACAATAGAAAGGGTCTGGACAAATAATTCAACAGCATAGTTTGAGCTCCTTTCCGTTTTAAAAGAGAACTGTAATAGAATTTGGAGGTAAGAAATGAAATTAAATATAAAAAGCACCTATAAAAAAAGTCTTTCATTTGGATATGGTACCTTAACAATATTTTTGATAAACGTAGCATTTTTCATTATTTTAAAAATAGTACCGGGAATTTCGGGGAATATACTTCTAGACCCTAGAATGGATGTGATACTTTTAAAGCCATGGACACTTATAACTGTATTTTTTTCACATGAGCATATTGTTCATATTATTGCAAACATGGGTATGTTGTTGATATTTGGTAAGGTTCTAGAAGAGATAACAAATGCAAAAACAGTGATAATACTTTATCTGATAGCAGGGTTTATAGGAAGTCTAACATTTCCTCCTTTTGCACCAATTATTCAATGGACGGGACCTGTAATTGGAGCTTCCGCAGCTACTTTTGGTGTAGTTAGTGCAGTTGGTGTGATGCGGCCTAATTATAGAATACCTAGAGGGTCATCAAAGCTGTATACAGCACTTTTCGGAGGACCAGCAAAAATATTTCCGGTAATATTATTCATTACAAATATAATTTCATTTATCTTGAATCCCACAACTGCTGTAGGAGCTCCTGCTCATGCTGCTGGAATCATCGTAGGATTAATTTGTGGTTATTGGCTCAGAAGAAAAGAGATACAAGTTTAATAGTACTGCCACCACTATTTATGTAATTGAATTAGCCTATCTAATATTACAACGTTATAGGAGAGAGATATGGAAAGTCAATCATTTAGGCCTACACAAATGAAAATGAACTCAATAAATCATACAGGATTATATAGAGAATTTAAACCCACTGAAAATTTGAGAAAATATATATACTGCTACTGGACAACACATTTTCCAACAGATATTCTAAGAGGTCAGATAATAATTCCAAAAGATGAGATTGTAATTCCTGATGGGTGTATTGATTTAATCCTTGGAACAGATAGAGATGGTAAGAGTTGTAGAAATCTATTGGTTGGCACCATGAGCAGAGGATCTATGGTAAATATGGAACACAATAATATCGAAACTTTTGGTATTAGGTTTTATCCAGGTGGGTTGCAGGCTTTTATGACCAATCTCATTTCATCCGTGATTTTTATGAATTTACAGGTGTAACCCCTTTAGAACAAATACAAAAGACAAACATCATTTACTAGTGTCTGTTTTGTACAATAAAAGGAAGATTGAGTATATTATAATTGATTTTAAGGTAAAGTTAGGGGGAGATTATTATGAGTTTAATAAAAGATAAACTTACAAAGTATATGGATTCTTGGTTTAGAGCCGATAGATTCTCGGGAGCAGTGATGGTTTATGAGAAAGATAGTATTCTGTTAAAAAAGGGCTACGGCTATGCTAATGAGCAATATAAAGCTATGAATACAATTAATACAAAATACAAAATTGGCAGTTATACAAAACAATTTACTGCTGTATGCATTCTTAAGCTTTATGAAAGTGAAAAATTAGCCCTTGAAGATAATATCACAAAGTATATACCCAATTATATGTATTCAGGTGATATAACAATACACCATCTTCTTTCCCATACATCTGGAATACCTGAGCATACAAATTTTGAAGAGTATAAGGTTAGTGAAAGAATTACCTTTGAAGTTATTTTAGATAGATTAAATAAAAGAGAATTGAGTTTCAAACCAGGAGATATGTTCGAATACAGCAATTCAAATTATGTGTTACTAGCCAAGGTCGTTGAGATTATATCTGGATTGGACATAGAAGTTTTTTATAAAGAACATATCTTCAAACCAGCTGGCCTCAATAATACTGGAGTGTCACGGAGTGAAGACATAATAATTGGGCTGGCACAAGGATACTCATACTCTGGAGAAGGGATTGTAAATGCTGATTATTATGATATGAGTGGGGCTTACGGCAGTGGATTTCTTTATTCTAATGCAGAGGATTTACTAATATGGATCAAGGCATTGTTAGGTGGAGAAATCATAAGATTGGATACGCTCAGAAAGATGCTTTCGCCTTATGGATTTGTATGGTATCTAAATGCCCATGCTGGGTACGGATGTTTTGTGAGAGGTGAGTCTGCTGATGAAATGTGCGCTAGCGGACTAATTAGTGGTTATACATTTAATATATGGGTTGATATAAAAAATGATTGTGCTGTGATATTATTAAGCAACAATGATACTACTGCATCAGGTAGAATTTTAGAGGGGGTAAAAAGCATTTTATCAGCAGAGGATGTACCCATTGAAATTAAACCGATGGCCAAAGAGTATATAGACAGATGCAATATACTTACAAACCTAGTAGGCAAATTTAAATGCCAATATACAGGGGGAGAGTTTAACATTAATATAGAAGGTAAGGATTTATATGTTGATCGTCTATGGGCTCAAGAATATAAAAGGAAAAAGTTTAGATTAGATTTTATAGAAGAAACGGATGAGAAGATTACTTTTGCCTGTGAAGTTTGCGATGGAAAATTTATTTTTACAAAACACCCGGATAGCAGCATCAAGGAAGCATTATACATATATGATATTTTCAGCTTACCCTATAATAAAGTTGAATAAAAGTATAAAAAACTAAATAAGGCCACTCAGATAAGAGAACTCTAATAGTTCTCAACATGCGATTATTTAACGAAAACTAATAATCGAGTTTATAAAAAATATAGGTTATAATATAACTAATAAAACACTAATTAACTTATAAAGAGGTATATATGTACAGAATACTAGTTATTGAAGACGATCAAAAGATATGTGATGAACTCAGTAAGAATATAAAAAGATGGGGCTTTGATTGCTTAAAGATAGAAGACTTTAATAATATCCTTGGAACGGTGAGTCAGTATAGCCCCCATCTTATTCTCTTGGATATAAATTTACCATTTTATGATGGCTTTTATTGGTGCGAGAAAATAAGAGAGTTTTCGAAGGTGCCCATAATATTCATATCCTCTAGAAGTACAAACATGGATATAGTAATGGCTATAAATATGGGGGGAGACGATTTTGTAACTAAGCCCTTTGATTTGGAAATACTGATGGCCAAGATGAAAGGCCTTTTAAGGAGAGCTTACTCCTATCAGGACAATGAAAGCGGGATAATCGAGCATAGGGAAGTAGTTTTAAATCTTAAAAACAGCACGGTAAGCTATAAAGACAGTAAGGTAGAGCTGACAAAAAAAGAATTTAAAATACTGCAGGTACTGATGAGTGGAGCAGGAAGGATTATCAGCAAGGAAAGGCTTATGGAGGATTTATGGGAAGCGGACAGCTTTATTGATGATAATGCTCTGGCAGTTAATATTAACCGGCTTCGAAAGAAACTGGTTGAGATAGGCTTGGAAGATTATGTTCAAAACAGAAAGAATCAGGGGTATATCATATTATGAGCATAATGTCTTTTCTGAAGGATAAAGTCTCGTTCTTTATATTCTATATTATTCTTATGTTTTTTCTATTAGGAATTATAGGCTTCATAAGTGTGGAAAATACTTATTCAAACCTGCTGTATGCGGGACTTGTTTCGTTAACCATGACTATTTCCTATTTAGGTATTGAATACATAAGAAAAAGGAGTTATTATAAGGCCTTAGAAAAAAGGTTTATTGAAAATAGCCTGGAATGGATAAATAGTCTGCCCAAACCCTTTAATATCGAACAAGAGTATAACCAAAGCCTCCTTTTAAAAGCCTATGAGCAGGCTGCTGGTATAAAAAATTCCATGATAGAACACCATAAGGAAAATATTGACTTCATAAATACTTGGGTTCATGAAATTAAAGTACCCGTCGCTGCCTCAAAGCTTGTCATAGACGGAAACATGGATAGTTCCTCAGAAGCAGTATTGAGGAGCTTGAAGGAGGAAATTGAAAAGATAGAGGATTATGTTGAGCAGATACTATACTATTCAAAGATAAAAGATTTTTCAAGAGACTATTTTATTACACAAACTAATATGGAGCAACTCATCAAGGACTCTGTTAAGAGGCATAAAAAGCAGTTTATTGCCAGAAGAATAGGGGTAGCTTTTGAAAATATTGCATATATGATTGATACGGATAAAAAGTGGGTTTCTTATATTTTGGACCAAATATTATCCAATGCTCTTAAATACACTAATGATAAGGGGCAAATAAAGCTTTTAATGGAAGAGACTGAGGACGAATACAGGTTGACTGTAGAAGATAATGGGATAGGAATTCCAAAGGAAGATATAAAAAGAGTTTTTGAGAGGGGATTTACAGGAGCAGTAGGAAGAAGCAATAGAAGCTCAACAGGAATTGGGCTTTATATGGCACAGAGTCTTGCGGTAAAGCTTGGGCTTTCTATCAGTGTCCAGTCAGTGCCAGGCGAAGGCTCTAGATTTACCATGCATTTTCCTAAATGGAATGATTATTATATCAAATAAATCCTGACTTACAAAAATGTAAGTCAGGATTTTTATTTTGTAATTTTAGAGAAATGGAGTATTTGATCATAAGAGGTTATAATTTAAATATAGCAGATGATTTGAAAAACAACAAA
>CALJTN010000324.1 GCA_937976175.1 uncultured Clostridiaceae bacterium
ATAAAGAATCACATCTTCCAACTTTTAAACCTACATATTCTCCACTCGCGTTGAACTCTGGAAGGCTTCCTTGCCCATCTGAAGTGAAGGTTATGTTTTTGATATTAACATTTTCCTCCAGCATACGTTTAAGCCCTACACTACATTTTATTTCTCCTTCTTCTATAAATTTTTCTGTGGTACTTGTAGTGAAATCAACATATCCACCATTTTTTGCATATTCTAGCCCCTTTTTAAATAAGGATGTATTTCTATTTATATGAGTTGGGATAACTTGAGTTAGTGGTATGTCCGTTTCCTTGACTAATCTATCTAGATAATTAAGTTCACTTTTTCCATCACCCATATGAACATTTACCACGCCTGCTTTTCCAGATAAAATTCCAGCTACTCTTGCATCTGCTACTAATTGTGTGAACTGTTCAAAGGTTGGATGACTTGAACGATGGTCCGATAGTGCTACTTCTCCAACGCCAATAACTTTATCAATTAAAACAATATCTTCTTGAGCATTTGAAGTAATAGCTTTGATTGGTATTTTGTAGGACCCCGTGTATATGAAGGTTGATACTCCTTCTTCTTCAAGTGCTCTTGATTTTGCAAGCAATGATTTCATATCTCTACATACACCGTCTGTACCTAAACAGCCAATTACTGTAGTGACTCCTGCAGTTGTTAAATCTGTTAGTTTAATTTCTGGAGTTCGAGTTTTAAAACCACCCTCTCCCCCGCCTCCTATGATATGAACATGTGAATCAATGAATCCTGGAAATACTAATTTCCCATATGCCTCTATAACCTTAACCTGTAATCCACAATTTGTTATATTTATGTTGTCATCTATAGCCTCTATTTTATCACCACATACTAAAATGTCTTTTTTTCCCATGTATTGAGGAGAGTATACTTCTCCTCCTTTAATTAAAGTTATCATGCTAACGCTCCTTTCGTTATAAGTGTGTCAATATGTATTTTCCCATAAATCAATTAATATATTTAATTAAATATGATTTTGTAATAAAAGAGGGAGCACTTCTGCCCCCCTTTATGTGAAGATGTAGCACCTCTAAAGTTTATTAATAAAGTAATACTTTAAAACTAAAGTGCATAATTCTTATTAAAATCCTATGGCTACAGCTAAAAACATTATAACTGAAGATAACCCAAGTAGTATAAATTGGAATTTAATCTGGAATTTTGCCCATTTACCCCAGTCTAATTTTGCAACTCCTAATACAGCCATTAAACATCCTGAAGTTGGAACAATTAGATTTGTAAATCCATCACCTAATTGGAAAGCCAATACTGCAACTTGTTTACTTACACCTACAATATCTGCAAGTGGTGCCATTAATGGCATAGTTATAGCTGCTTGACCTGATCCAGAAACCACAAAGAAGTTAAATATTGATTGGAAAATATACATAAACCATGCATTAAGGCCTGAAGAAAGACCACTAAGTGCAGTGCCCATTCCATGAAGTATAGTATTTAGAACAGAATTGTTTACAGGTGATGAATCACCAAGTACTAAAACAATACCTTGTGCCATACCAACTACTAGTGCAGCTCCAACTAAATCTTTTGCTCCGTCTCTGAATGAGATTGAAATATCGTTTACACTCATATTATTAAGCTTGAATATTACACCAATGATACCAGCAACAAGTCCCATGGTGAAAAATATTGTTGCAATTTCTGGAATATAGAAGCCATATTTAGTAACTCCATATACAACCCATACAATCCCTAATACTATGGTAGTAAGAACTAATTTATGTCCAAATGCAAAATTGATGGTTTTAATATCTTTTTCTTTAAAATTATCTCTATAAAAAGCATCTGATTCATATGCAACTGATAATAATGGATTCTTTCTAATCTTCTTAGCATATAGCCAAGTATATGCTATACCTAATATAGTAAAGAATGCCCATAAAATCATTCTGAATCCTGCTCCTGATAAAATAGGTACACCTGCAATACCTTGTGCAATGGCTACACTAAATGGATTCATCCAAGATGTAGCAAAACCTATTTGAGTTGCAACATAAGTAATCATAATACCCACTATTGCATCATATCCCATAGCAATTATAAGTGGAACAATAATCATAGCAAAGGGAATAGCTTCTTCTCCCATACCAAATACAGCACCACCTAGTGAGAATAATGCGAATATTAATGGTATAAGCAAAACTTCTTTTCCTTTAGTTTTACTTATCATAGAAAGAATACCTGCCTCTACAGCACCAGTTTTTAATATAATTCCAAATGCACCACCAACTACTAAAATAAATGCTATAACACCTACTGCACTTCCCCATTTGTCTCCTTTTACAAGACCTTCAAATACATAGTTAAGGAAACCTACGCCTCCATCCTTTTCGAAAAGTTTAATTCCACTTTTCTCGCCCTCAGAAACATAATCTCCATATTCCTGAACTACCTTAAAGGATATGACATCACCTTGTTTTACTTCTACAGCCGTAGCCTTATTCTTTCTTATTGAACCTAATGGCTCTTCTATGCCTTCTTCAATCAATAAGGTTTTTTCACCAGTAGCGTCAATAATATAATTTTTGTTATCTACTTGAAATGAAGCTTTTTCCCCATCAGCAACTTCCACAATCCTTTTGTTATTTACATCATAGGCTTTGTAATTAACCTCAAATCTACCTAAAGGCATAACATAAGTTAACAATGCCGCTAATAAAACAACAAAAAATATGATTACGTAAGTATCCGGCATTTCAAAAGACCATTTCTTCTTTTTATTTTGTACCATTTCAATTCCCCCTTCAATTTGTATATTCTATATAATAGCAATTTATATGCCAACTTGTATTTTTATAAAATTCAGTCAATTGCTTGTGTGTATTAATTAACAGTTAATTTCTTTTAAATATAAAAGATTAATGGTGACCATTAAGCACCAATCCAGTGTTAATGGTCACCATTAATTAAACCATATCTTTATTGAAACTTATTTTTATTAACCATTCTTCTGTTTTTGCAATACTACCTTTTTACCTAGTTCTGTAAGGCATGTACCTTTTTTTCCCTTACTTTTTATAATTAGACCCTTTCTTTCTAATCTTTCTAGTCTAGTTCTTACCATGGCCTCAGTCATATTAAAATTATTTTTTTTACTTTCTTCTGCAATAGTCTTTCTTCCTACAATTACTTTTTCATTGTTAAACTTATATACTTGCTTTAGCATGTACATAAGTTCTTTATCTAAATAATCAATGGTTAAACAGGAATTTTCATAAGTATTATCTGTACTGCACACTTCTTCACCACAGGAGTCCAGTATATGGCTATCAGCCTGGTAATTTTGAAAAAAATTCATATCCGGTAGTTCATTTACTGTTATAGTGTCACTATTTCTAATAGCAAGCATATAGTTTATTGTATTTCTAAGTTCTCGTACATTACCATACCAATTATAACTTTTTAATATTTCAATTACCTCAATGTCAATTTTAATATTCTCTCTACTTTCCATTTTTAAAAAACACCTTATTAGTGGTTCTATATCTTCTTTTCTTTCACGTAGGGGAGGAATCTTTAAGTATCCTATTTTGAATCTATAATACAAATCCTTTCTAAACTGTCCTTCTTCTATCATCTTAAATAGATTTCTGTTAGTAGCTGCTATGATATTTACATCTACTGAGATTATAGAATTACCACCAATCCTCATAACTTCTTTTTCTTGAAGTACTCTAAGCAGCCTAGCTTGAACCTTTAATGAAATATCCCCTATTTCATCTAAGAAAATAGTACCTCCATTTGCCTGTTCAAACAAACCAGGTTTCCCACCTTTTCTTGCACCTGTAAAGGCTCCATCTTCATAGCCAAATAATTCACTTTCAATAAGTTCATCAGGTAAGGAACTAAAATTTACAGCAAGAAAGGATTCTTTGCTCCTTCTAGAGTTCTTGTGTAGGGCACTAGCAAAAAGCTCTTTTCCCGTACCATTGTCCCCTTCAATTAATATAGTTAAATCTGTTTTTGCTAATTTCATGGCAATACTTTTTATTTTTTGCATATTTAAATTATTAGTTATAATATCCTCAAAGGAATACTTAGCTACCAATCCTTTTGTTATGAGATTTTTTTCTTTATTATGATTTGTTCTATGATGATCTTTTTTAAATACTGCTACGGTATAATCATTATCATTAATATGAAATTTATTAACTGATAAATCTATGCCCTCCACATCAAACTTTTTTTCACCAAACTCTGTATTGTCCATAAGATATTCCAAAAGTTTTTTACTATACACTACATTTTTAAGTCTTTTACCTACTAAATTATTACTATTATTTATTTTCAAACTACATTTTAATTCTTCATTTAATACATTTATTATTCCATGCTTATCGTATACAATTAAACCTTGGTGAAGTCCGTCAATAACATTATTAAGATGTGAATTCATCTTAATAATGTTATTATTGTAATTACCCAATTTTTTTGCAATATTAATTATCTTAAAAAGATAATTTTGAGAAAATACACCAGATTTCTCTTCTAATAAATCTAACTTAACCAAAATTTTTATTATAGTAGTAGAATCCATTATTCTTGGTCCTATATCATAAATTTTCTCTATAAAACAGGGAACTCTATCTGCCTCACCAGGAGTTATAGCTATCTTTATTTTTTCATTAATTGATGATGTGCCTGGATAATAAGGTATGCATTTAATGTGATCAATACCCAATTCTTTAAATATTTCTATTGTTTCATAGGTAGTTTCTTTTGCATCGTTTACAAAGAGCACTTCTGTATCTTCATGTATTAGGAATATTTCATCAATATTATCATAGCTTATAGTCCTCTTTGCAATGATGATATCACATTTAGTATTTAACAAATTCTTTTCAACTAACTCTGCCTTAACAAGTTCTCCCGAAAGAATTATTAAGTCATTTTCCACTATGTCATGAATTTCGTTTTCATCTATGGCATAACTATTTATACTCTTAGTATCTATGTATTCTTCAAGCTGCTTTAATAGAGCTAGTTTTGTGTACTCAGAACCTGCAACTAAGCTTATACCTTTACTCATATGCTCCTCCAGTATATATAATAGATGTTATATATTATTTATTATATACTATAATATTACAAAGTAAAATCCACAAGCAAAATAATGCCTGCGGATTTTCTTTAGTTATGGTGTTACATTAAATTTTACTGCATCTGAAAGTGAATTCATATTTTCAATTGAATCCCAAACGAAACATTTAAGTTTACCTTGTTTGGTAAGTTCTACTTCACCTTCAATGTCTACACTTTTTCCCGCTTGTATAATTTGCTTTACTGCTACATGCTTTATAAGCCTATTAGAATTATCGTATAAAGCTAATATCAATGTAACCTCTTTTTCTACTTTAGTTTGATTTGTAGCTCTAATTATCATCTTTGCAGTTTGATTAACTTTGAACTGTTGATTAAGGCTTAAGTGCTCAATTTTAATTTCTTCAATGTTATTAGAAGGCTCTTCTAATTGTTTAAAAGCAATTTCATTTCCATCTTTGTCAGAGAATAAACTTTTAGCATCTACTGAAAACTCATAACTACCATTAGACTTCTTATTAAAGATAACGCTAAATAGTATACCTTCGTTGCTGTCAACAGTGTTTTGACCAACCTTTGTTATACAATAGGACATTATCCCATTATTGTTATCAATTTTATTTGATATCAAT
>CALJTN010000325.1 GCA_937976175.1 uncultured Clostridiaceae bacterium
AGAGAGTACTGCCAAGATGGTGTTTCTAATACTTTCTCAATAGTACCAGAAGCGCTTGGAAAAGACACGGAAACAAGAATAACCAACCTTGTATCTATAATGGATGGATATTTTGCTCAAAGTGCTTTCCACTTAAATGTAAATGTACTTAGCAGAGAAACTCTATATGATGCAATGGAGAATCCAGATAAATATCCTACATTAACAATTAGAGTATCTGGATATGCTGTTAACTTTAATAGATTAACAAAAACTCAACAGCTTGAAGTTATTAGCAGAACTTTCCACGAAAGAATGTAATTAAATCAAACTTAGTTTCTAAAGTGAAGGAGGAATATATATGGTAACAGGTAAAATTCATTCAATAGAGAGTATGGGACTAGTTGATGGTCCAGGAATAAGAACAGTGGTTTTTTTTCAAGGCTGCAAACTAAGATGTGCCTATTGCCATAATCCAGATACTTGGAAACTAAGTGGTGGTACTGAAATGACTCCAGAGGAACTTGTTCAAAAGATCGTTAGATTTAAACCTTATTTTCATCGTTCTGGCGGAGGTGTAACCTTCTCTGGTGGAGATCCATTAGTACAACCAGAATTTCTACTTGAATGTTTAAAACTATGTAAGCAAAACGGAATTCATACTGCTATAGATACAGCTGGTTTCGGGCAAGGTGACTATGCTGAGATACTAAAATACACAGATTTAGTGCTTTTAGATATAAAACATTCAAATAGCAAAGGTTATGTTACTTTAACTGGTAAAGATACAAAAGATGTTAATTTGTTTTTAAACGCCTTAAGAAAATCAAAAACTAGAGTTTGGGTAAGACACGTTATTGTTCCTGGATATACAGACTCTAAGGAGCATATAGCTAATATCGCTGAAATTATTAGTGAAGAAATTCCTAATGTAGATAAAGTTGAGCTACTTCCATATCATGTTCTAGGAGTAAATAAATATGAAGCTCTATCTATTCCTTATAAGTTGAAAGGTGTAGAACCAATGGATAAAGATAAAACTAAAAAACTTCAAACATTTTTAGAACATTTACTACACATGAAGGAAAAGGAAAAATTCTCAGTAGCATAAGGGAAAAGTCATATATTGCTAGAACTGCTAAGTTCGTTCAAATAGCAGTTTACGCAATATATGACTTTTTTGCTGTGTTTTTTTACTTATTTTATATTTCTACTACCTGGTTTTATGTAGGCTATTCCATCTTTACAAAGTGGACACTCTGATGGGTCATAGCTTTCAATTTCTAGTTTTATAGAGCTATAGATAGGATAAGGTGTGGTGCTACTCCCCCTATCTACAATGCAACATATGCCAACTACCTCTGCACCAAGTTCCTTTAAAATCTCTATAGTTTCTAGCGAAGATTTACCTGTAGTAACTACATCCTCTGTAATCAAAACCTTCTGTCCTCTCTCAATTTCAAAGCCACGTCGAAGTTCCATTTTACCCTCAACTCTTTCAGTAAATATCGCAGGTTTTCCAGTTTGCCTACCTACCTCATAAGCTACTATTATCCCACCCATAGCAGGTCCAACTACCACATCAAAATCTAAATTCTTAATTTTCTCAGTAACTACACTTAGTACCTTCTCCGACTTATCTGGATACTGAAGAAGTTTTGCACATTGGCAGTATCTATTACTGTGCCTTCCTGAGGATAAAAGAAAATGTCCCTCTAATAGCGCACCTGATTCTTTTAATATATCTAAAACATTAATACTCATAATATCTCCTCCTAAATAATTCCTCTAATCTCCCTTAAATCTTTAATACCCTCTTTTAACATATATATTTCAATTCCTTCAATAATATCTATACATATATCTGGTTTTATAAAACTAGCGGTTCCAACTTGAACTGCCTGTGCTCCCACCATTATAAACTCTATTGCATCTTCAAAGGAGCATATACCTCCCATGCCTACAACTGGTATGTTTACAGCCTTGCATACTTCATGAACCATCCTTAGTGCCATAGGTTTTATAGCTGGTCCCGATACCCCTGCATATATATTATTAAAAACTGCTTTTTTGAGACGTATATCTACTGCCATTCCTTTAAAAGTGTTTACTAAAGATAAGGCATCTGCTCCAGCTTCGCAGCATTTATAGGCCATATCTACTATATCCTCCGCGTTAGGTGAAAGCTTAACCATAAGAGGTTTCTTGCAAATACTTCTCACTTCTCTTACAGCGTCGTAGGCTACCTTAGACTTAATTCCCAGTGCCATCCCTCCACATTTTACATTAGGACAAGATATATTTAATTCAAGTATATCTATTTTCTCATTATTTAATCTTTCTATAGCCCCCATATATTCTTCTATACTACTGCCTCCAACATTGGCAATTATAGGTGTATTATACTTCCGCATAACTTTTAGCTCTGTATTTATAAACTTATCAATGCCTGGATTTTGAAGCCCTACACTATTTAACATTCCACCACGAGTTTCATAAACGCGTATGCCATCATTGCCTTGTTTTTCATTAAGCGTAAGACCTTTAGAAGCTATACCCCCAAGTCTTGACACATCGAAATACTCATTATACTCTGCGCCAAATCCAAATGTGCCAGATGCCGCTATAACAGGATTCTTTAAACTTACACCACACAATTCCACATTAGTCATTAAAAATCAAATCCTTCCCATCAAAAACTGGACCATCCTTGCAGGTTCTTTTATTTCCACCCTCGGTTTTACAAGTACATACAAGACATGCACCTATTCCACAGGCCATATGATTCTCCATAGACACATATACTGGTACTTTCGCATCATTACATATATTTATAACCTTTTTCATCATAATTTCTGGTCCGCAGCATATAACTGT
>CALJTN010000326.1 GCA_937976175.1 uncultured Clostridiaceae bacterium
ATTACTATTTTACTTGTGATGTAATTCCACCAGATAAAAAGCTACCTGAACCTTGAACTTTATGACTTTGAGGCATTTTTTTAAATATATTTATTGATTTTAAAGAGTTTATAGCCATGGTAAAAATTTGTATTTTCTTCAAAAAACGTATTGACATTTGTATTATATGGTAGTATATTAACTTTAGATGGAATTTACTATTAATTTTGTAATATTAATTAAATTAATTTATTAAAAAATTTGACTTCATAAGTCGCTTTTATTAATATTTCAATATTAAAATGTCGGAAATTGTTATCCTAAGGAGGAATTATTATGAAATCAACAGGTGTTGTAAGAAGAGTAGATGAACTTGGAAGAATTGTTATCCCAATAGAGCTTAGAAGAACTCTAGATATTGCTGAAAAGGATGCTTTAGAAATTTATGTTGATGGTGAGCAAATTATCTTGAAAAAATATCAGCCTGCATGTATCTTCTGTGGTGATGCCAGAGATGTGGTTAACTATAGAGGTAAAAACATATGCAATTCTTGTCTAGAACAGCTTAAACAAGAAAAATAATCTGCTACTTATAAAGAGGAATGCTATTTTATATAGCATTCCTCTTTATCTCTCGCAAATGAAAAACAGACTATTGAAAATAGCCTGTCCAAATTCAAAATTACTTAACTCTCCTTGCAGTAAGATAATCACTTCTTGTCATGGGTGATACCTTAACTACATCTCCAGTACGAGGCGCATGGATATATGAGTTGTTACCTACATATATTCCTACATGATGCGGATCTGACCCTGTACCGAAGAAAACTAAGTCTCCTGGCTCTAAATCACCTCTAGATATATGTGACCCTTCATTTATCTGTGTATAGGTAGTTCTAGTCATTGAAACTCCAAAATGTGCATACACGTACTTTACAAAACCAGAACAATCAAAAGACTTAGGGCCATTAGCGCCCCAAACATATGGTGTTCCTAAAAAATTACTGGCATAAGCAACTACCGCATCGGAGCTAAGTGATGCTGCTCCTCTAGATGGTGTATACTTAGGTGCCTTATCTCTTATTTGTTGTATTTGCCTCATAGTAGCATTTACAATGGCTTGTGCTTCACTAATTTTGTTAGAGTATAATTGCTGTTGCCTTTTAGCTTCTGCAATTAACGTATTTTGTTCTTGCTTCTTTACTTTAAGCTTGTCTATTTTATGTTCATTATCAGCCTTCAATAGCAATAGCTTAGTTCTCTCTGTTTCGAGAGCCGTCCTTTGATTTTCTATTTCACCTTTTTTACCTGTTAATTCTGCAATAATTTTATTATCATATTCCATAATCTTTTTAATATTTTCGACTCTTGAAATAAGATCATCTAATCCCTCAGAGTTAAATAAAACTTCTAAATAGCTGTCCACACCGTTCATATACATGCTTCTCATTCTCTTATTAAATAATTCTTCTTCCTCTTTAATATTATCCTCTGCAACTTGTATATCTTTTATTGCGTTTTCTATTTGCTGCTGAGTTTCACCTATTTTAACCTTTGTCTTATGCACTTCCGCATATATTCTTTCTATATCTGAATCTAACTTCTCAATAGAAATCTCTATATCCTCCACGTTACGTTGTGCTTGCTTGTACGCATTTTTTTGCTCTGCAAGCTTATTTTTTTCGTTCTTAAGCTTGTCTGATAGTGGATCTGCCAATGTCGGCATACTTATTGTAGTAGCTAATCCAATTGCTACTATCAATGATATTATTCTTTTACGCAACCCAATCCCCCCATATCAAAAAAATATATATATAATTTAAACATTTTCAATACAATATGTCCATTATAACACTATCTTATAACAAATCTCAATAAAAAACATAGGTTAAAATGTAAACTTTATATATTTTTTACGGTAAAACATATATTTTTACAATAACTACCACTAAATATATGTTTTATAACATATGTTTAGATTAAATATTTAGTGAATACTTGTATATTTCTGATTTAGACATATCTCTATCCTTTGCAACCTTTTTCATAGCATCTTTTTTACTTATTCCTTCATTTATGTATTTTAGTATATGTTCTTCTATGCTTAGTGTATCCCACTTTGCTCTCTCATCCTTATCTATATCTTCCTTACTCTTGCCTTCAATTACTAATACATATTCTCCTCTTGGAGAGTTGTTTCTATAATATTCTATAGCCTCTTCTAGCGTCAGCCTAATTATTTCTTCATATAACTTTGTAAGTTCTCTACACATGGATATTTTCCTGTTACCAATATTTTCATACAGGAACTCTAGAGTATTTAAAAGTCTGTGCGGAGCCTCATACATTATTAAGGTTTCACTTCTATTTATTAAATCATCAATGATAGGCTTTCTTTCTTTATTTTCTCTAGGTAAAAAACCTCTAAATATAAACTTCGTAGTATCAAAACCTGAATATACAAGTGCAGTAGTAATAGCTGTGGCTCCAGGCAACACCTCGAATTTTATGTTCTGCTCTATGCACTTTAAAACTATAACACTTCCGGGATCTGATATTCCTGGTGTACCAGCATCACTAATTATAGCTACATTTTTACCTTCCTTTATCTGATCAATTATATTTTCACTTTTTCCTTGTTCATTATGTTGATGATAACTTGTAAGTGTTTTTCTTATATTGAAATGATTTAAGAGTTTTAAGCTTTGCCTGGTATCCTCTGCAGCTATTATGTCCACACTTTGTAATACTTCTAGTGCTCTTAGAGTAATATCCTTTAAATTCCCTATAGGGGTTGGAACTAAGTATAATTTCCCTGCCATTCTTCTCATCCTTTACTATAATATTTACATAAATTTGTTTTTGTTTTAGCTTTAAATTATCCACTATTAAATTCTATTTGAGCTATACATATCCGTAATCTCCTGAGTGTACCCACCCTCTTCATCGTGAACATAAAGAGGGCTTTCCCACTTTAAAAAACTGCCGCCATCTCTTTGACCTTCCACAAGTACAATATTAGGTGCCTTACTTGCACTAGGATGCACCATTCTTATACGTTTAGGCTCAATTCTATGCTTTCTCATAGTACATAAAATATCAACTAATCTATCTGGCCTATGCACCATATACATCCTTCCACTATCCTTTAGTAAAACTCTACACGCAATAATTACATCCTCTAATGTACAACAAATCTCATGTCTAGCTATAGCATTTTTGTCGTTTAAATTTATAAGTCCTGAATTATGAAGTTTATATGGTGGATTAACTGTAACAATATCTACTTTGGGGATACTTTTAATAAGATTTACGTCCTTTAAGTCTCCATTTATAAAGTTAATTTTATGCTCTAAATTATTATACTGTACTGATCGGTTAGCCATATCAACAAATTCTTCTTGAATTTCTATACCTATTAATTCACTTGCATATGTCTTTCCTGCCAATATAAAAGGAACTATACCCGTACCAGTACACAAATCAACAACTTTAGCATTTCTCCTTACTTTAGCAAAGTTAGCAAGCAGTACTGCATCCACACCAAATCTAAAACCATGTTTTTTTTGAATAACATGAATACCTTCTAATTGAAGATCATCTAAAGTTTCATCACTTCTTAAAAACTCCATTATGCATCTCCTTCCTATAAAATTTGCATTTATAATATGCATATCAACAAAAGAAGTATACCTCAACTTTTATTGTTAAATCAAGAGCATACCTATTTAAGTTTTCTAATATAATAATTTTTTAGGGCTAAAATCTATATTTATTTTTTAATACTAATGTAATTAGTTATTAAACTACTATTAGTATACCTTCTTGAATATAATTAATAATAGAATAATTGATTTAATGAGGTTTAAAGTGGAATTAATATTATACCCTTTTAAAAATATAGTTTTCAATAAAAACTCTGTGTTATTAGATGCCTCTTTTTTGCTCAGCTTAATATATGATGATGATATTAAGCATAGTGATTGTTTATCATGTTTAAAGCAACTTTCTGAAGGTAGCAGTGAGCTTTATACTACTAGTATTATATCTGCTGAAGTTTTAAATCAAATACTTTATAAATTATTCATAAGCGATATCCAATGTAAAATAAACAATACTAGTCCTTATAATTCACTTGACAACATTAGATCCATAACAAGTAGCTTTAGCCGCCATGATACAAAAATATTAAAACAAAAGAGAGAAGACAGACTTATTCATATTCCATACAAGAGATACTTTGATAATATGTCTAAGAACTCCATAAAGAGAAACTTATTGAACATCTATTATAATAAGTCCGTAGAAATAATTTCTGAACTAGAAAAAATTATAAATATTAAATATCTTAATATTTCTGAAGAATGTTTATCTTTAGTCAAAAGCTTTATGTGTGAAAATCTATTATCTGTAAATGATGCCTTCCATCTAGCTACTGCTGAACATAATCATATAGATTTTTTACTTACTCTAGATGGTGACTTTATTTTTGCTGAAAGTAGCAAAATGAAAATACTTAAGATTTAATCACATACTGATTACTTATAGTATAAAAAGAAGTGTAACCTGATTATCTCAAGATACACTTCTTGTTTATATCTATTACTTTGGAATATTAATAACTGTGCCTGCTTTTATGTCATTTTCATTTGTAATCTTATTTTCTTCCTTTAACATCTCTATGGCATGTTTTGCATTATAAGAAGGCATGATACTTTTAGCAATGGAAGTTAATGTATCATTTTCTTTAATAGTATATTTGCTAGTATCAACTTCTGAAGCTACAGTGGCTGATGTTTCAAATGCTTTTTCATAAGGGATTACTATCTTGTCACCCTCTTTAATACTATATAATTCATTCATGTTATTCCTATTTTTAATAAAGTCAACAATTTTATCTTTTTCATGACTAGGCATATATGCTCTCGCTATGCTATACACTGTATCATTTTTTTTAACAGTATATATTCCAACATCAGTTTTGTCATTTACATATGCAACGTCCATTTTGTTAGTGCTTTTCACTTGGGTATTTTCAGCTTCATTTTGTGTTTCACTAGTGCTTAGAATACTCTCTTCATTTACTAGTGCCTCACTATTACCTTTAGCTATTGAATTATCCCTTTGCACTATACTATCATCTGGTGATTTTACATTAGCAGTATCTCCACTTCCTCCAATAAATCTCACAGCAAAAAATACGCCTAAGATTACTACAGCAATTGTAGATATAGTGATTATTCCTTTTTTCATTCTCACATTTAAAACTCCTTTCATATTTATTAGTCAATGATTTACATTTGAATTATTGACATAATTTAAAAATCTCATACATGTAATATATTTTTTTATTATAAAAAGTATATTACTAATTTCCTTTTAAACGTTGTGCAGCTTCCTATAATTTATAATTATTTAATCAACAAAAATAAGCTGCTAACCTTTGAATATAAGCTAGCAGCCTTTATATATTAATTTTTTATTATTTATTAGCTTTTTCTATTTGCTCTTTTACTTCCTCACCGGTCATTCCGGTCGCATCAATAATTGGAGTACTTGATATAGTGTCCTGGGTTCCCATAATATTCTGATTTTCACCCGTAACAATAACCGCATCATACTTATCTAAAAAGTTCCCTGCATTTTTTTTTCTATTATCAAACTCTTTAACTGAATACCCTTCTTCAGACAAATAATTCTTAATTGGATTCAAACCCTCTTGTATTGCTATTTTCTTCATATTTCACGCCTCCTTTCAAGTTTATTATCTCCAACTAAAGAAAGTGTATTCAATGAAGAGTCTATGCTTTAGTTAAAAACCTATATAGAAAAAGCCAGAGAACCTTCTCTGGCTTTTTCTATATAACTGTATATCCGGCTTCTTCAATTGACTCAATTAGATTATCTAAGGAAATAAAATAGTCATCATATATTATTTCTATTTCTTTACTTTCAATATTTATTTTACAAGCAATTACCCCTTGATTATTTGATATTGCTTCATTAACGTTACTAATATCCTTTGAAGTACTCATATTGCATACTTTTATAACTGACTTCATACTTATCCCCCTAGTTATCCTTAAATAGTTCTTTTATTATATATGAGTCTTCTTCATTTGCAGCTAATTCCAACTTGATTTCTTCTTCATTTACAACATCTTCGTAACTTCCTGAAACTAATGTTAAGTCCTCAATTTTAACCTCTACTATTTCTTCATCGCTACCATTAAGTTTTATCTTGATTTTCACAGCTTCCTTTACAACACTATTACCAATAACTTCTGCTCTACCATAAGGAGTATCTACTATAGACCCTACTGTAGGTAAAGTCTTCCTTATTCTTTCATAGGTATCTTGCTCATAGTTTAAGCAACACATAAGCCTCCCACAAATACCTGAAATTTTCGTAGGATTTAATGATAAATTTTGCTCTTTGGCCATTTTTATAGACACTGGAGCAAACTCACCTAAAAAAGATGAACAACATAAAGGTCTGCCGCAGGGTCCAAGTCCACCTACCATTTTTGCTTCATCTCTAACTCCTATTTGTCTAAGTTCTATTCTGGTTCTAAATACAGCTGCTAAGTCCTTTACGAGTTCTCGAAAATCCACTCTTCCATCTGCTGTAAAATAAAAGATAACTTTATTATTATCAAAAGTATATTCTACATCTATGAGTTTCATATCAAGTTCATGCTTATGTATTTTATCTATGCATACTTCATAAGCTTCCTTTTCCTTTCTTTTATTTTCCGAGTCTTTTTCTGTGTCCTCATCTGTAGCTCTTCTAATAACACATTTAAGAGGAGACACTATATCATCCTCTCTTATTTCCTTTATACCAATAACACATTCTCCAAATTCTATACCTCTTACTGTTTCAACAATAACTTTATTTCCCTTTTGGATATCTATATCATTGGGACTGAAATAATATATTTTACCAGCTTTTTTAAATCGTACTCCTATTACTGTAACCATGTTAAACCTCCTGCATTTTAAATAGCATTACTTCAAACGTAAGCCCTGGGTTAACGTTCCTATCTAAATTCTCTCTAGTATCGTTTATTATATTTATAATACCATTTAATTTGTTAAATGAAAATATATTGGCTAATTCTTTTATGTTTAATAACTTATCTATATTAATAATTAAATTCTCTTCTCCAATTTCTTTATATATTATAGTATCCCTAATATAAGAAAGAAATGCAGCTAATATTTCTTCAAAATTTTCTCTTTGACTAGATAAATTTTTTTCATATTTAATTAATTCTTCAGTTCCAACTTTATTAAGCTTAAGTAATATTTCTAATGTAATATTTCTAATGTCCTTATAATTATTATCTTGAATAAACCTCTCTGCTTTTCCCGGTATTCCATCACTAAAAGCTACAATCACTCTTATTTCATCTAAAGATAGATTATTATAATTTATCTTTAAAAACTCTTTCATTTCATCTGCATTTAGGTTCTTCAGTTTATGTATTTGACATCTTGATTTTATTGTATCTAATATAACTTCCAGATTTTCACATAACAATAGTATAGTTACGTTTTGTGGTGGTTCTTCAATTGTTTTTAAGAAAGCATTTTGAGCTTGCATAGTCATCTTATGAGCATCGTAAATAATTATAACTTTCTTATTTCCTTCATAGGGCTTTTTATTAATTTCTTCAATTAAAGTTCTTATGGAACTAACACCTATTGTGCTTTTATTTTTTTCCGCTCGCCACTCTACTAAATCAACATATTGTTTATTTTCATTCTTGCCTAAAATGCTAAAGCCAATATTTTTAGCTAATATACTTTTACCTATTCCATCCTCTCCAACTAAAAGGTGAGCATGTGATAGCTTAGCCAATTTTATAGATTTGCTTATTTGATTTTTTATGCTACTATGACCTATTATGCTCTCAAAACTCATTTTAGTCCTCCATATATAGAAGCAAGTATAAATTTATATATACTTGCTTCTAAATTAGTTATACCTTTATATACTTATCTACGTCAACTACAAATACATTTGCTCCACCTACATCAACTTCGATAGGGAATGGAATATATACTCCCGTGGACCCTGCTACAGGTGATGGTGATGTTATTATTTGTTTTCTTGCCTTACATACTTCCTCGATTATAGCTAAAACCTCATCTACCCTTTCTTTCTCTACACCAATAAGTAATGTTGTATTTCCTGACTTTAGAAAACCACCTGTAGTAGCTAACTTTGTAACCCTAAAGCCCTTATCTGTTATTACTTCAATTAAATCATTTGCATCGTCATCTTGTACTATTGCAATAATTAGTTTCATATAATCCCCGCCTTTCTATAATTCTATTTTTTTAATTGTATTTATTATATCTTCATGTATTTCATAGACGCTTCTGTTACCATCTATTACTTCTATTTTATCATATTTTTTACAAATATCTAAATAACCTTGAAAAACTTTTTTATGAAACTCATTTCCACTGTTTTCTAGGCGATCTAATTTTTTTTGCATTCTTTTCCTCTTTAATCCCTCTTCATAGGGAATTGTAATCATAAATATTAAATCTGCTTCTAGTCCATCTAAGGCAACCTCATTAATACTCTTTATTCTTTCCGCTCCAAGTCCTCTGGCAATTCCTTGATATACCATTGAAGAAAAAATAAAACGATCACATATAACTATTTTACCTAAGCTTAATGCTGGTTCTATAACCTCACTAACTAGTTGTGCGCGAGAAGCCGCATAAAGTAATGCCTCGCACATATAGCTCATATCATAATTATCGTTGTCTAGTACAAGTTCTCTAATTTTCTCACTAATGACTGTGCCTCCAGGTTCTCTAGTTCTTATTACTTCATATCCTGCTTCTTTTAGGTGTTTTTCTAGTAACTCTATTTGAGTAGTTTTTCCTGAACCATCTGGCCCCTCTAATGCTATTAACCGTCCTCTTTCCATATAATTTCCTCCCACAATATGTATGCATATTACTACATGATAATATTTATTGTTCTACTGTTAGTACTGTTCCATCATTAATTCCAAGCACCGTTACCTTTGATTGTATATAGTATTCTATCACAGCTATGGTATTCTCACCTAATACTTCTCCTGGCATTACAATAGGTATTCCTGGTGGATAGGGTACTATTGCCACTGCGCTTATCTTACCAACTGAATTCCTTAGGTCCACCCTAGTTTTTTCTCTATCCATTACCTCATAGGGATACATAGCTACCATTGGACTATCATACTCTATTAAATCTACATATGTGATCTTTAAAGTGTTCATATTGCACCTTTTCAGCGCTATGTATAAGTGCTCAAAATCCTGCTCCTTATTAAAGGGTGAAAATATTAAAACTACATTTCTATTGTCGCTCATTTCAGCTTGAATTTTATTTGCTCTTAAATACTCTAATAGCTTATGTCCGCTATATCCCTTGGGGAGATTTAATATATACCTAGTTAAATCTATAGTATAGTTATTAGCCTCCTCAGTATTGTTTCTCTGAGTTTGTCGTAACTCTTCTGAGCCTAAAATATGAAATTTGTCTATCCTATTAATTTTATATCTATATTTATTGCACATCTTAACTAATTCTTCATAACTAGCTTCACCATGCTCTTGAATATAGAACCTGGCATAATCCATAGAACATAAAAGCATATATGAGGGACTTGTACTTAAAAAAGCACTTGCATAGAAATCTACCTTACTAATATCTACACCTATTCCTACATGTAAAAAAGCTGTCTGCGTTAAACTTGGTAAAGTTTTATGAGCACTCATAACTACCATACTCGCCCCCATTTTCAAGGGGCTTTCAGGTAAAAGCTTAGAGGCATCAAAATGTGCACCATGTGCAGCATCTACTAATACCTTCATGTCATATTTTCTAGCTATTTCAACTACATAGGACAAATCAAAGCATATACCATAATAATTAGGGTAAGTAACAATAACCCCTTTAGCATCTTTATTTTTATTTACTAAATAGGAAAAATGCTCCTTATCTAAAGGTAAAGGAGCATCATATTCCGGATGAGTTTTATTTTCAATATATACTGGCTTCAGCTTCCGCATAATAATAGCATTTAGTATGGAACGATGACAGTTTCTCTCTACAATAACTTTATCCCCCTCATTGAAAGATGAAAATATCATAGCTAAATTGCCACTAGTACTACCATTTACCAGAAAATAAGATTTAATACTTCCATAGTATTCACTCAATAATTGTTGAGATTCTTTTATTATTCCTTCTGCATAATGAAGATTATCTAGTCCATCAACCTCAGTGATATCACCTTTTATAAGGTTTTCATAAAGTTCCTTGCCTCTTGCCGTTTCTAAAAAACCTAGCCCACCTTTATGCCCTGGCATGCAAAAGGAAATATTTTTTTCTTTTATATATGTTAACACTCCATCTACAAGTGGTAATCCTGACACTTCTTAGTCACTCCTCTTGGTATAAACTGTACTAACGTCTTTCTTATACAGTTCTTGTAATATTCATAAAAATCCGTATTAGCCTTTGCTTCTGTAATTCTCTCTTCACAACTTTTACAAATTCCTCTCCCATATATTATTATACCATCATTTAGAGGCTTTCTACATATAATACATTTTTCTTTTTTCATAATTTCCCCCTTAAACTTGCTTACTTAAAACTACCTAAATTATAGCCTCTTATAATATATCTTATTCAAGTAAGTGCAGTTTCTTATTTTGTCCACATAATAATTTAAAATAAATTTATCTACATTTTAAGCCATAACTAGCTATTTAAAGTTGTTATTTGACTTTAGTTATGTAATAAAAAATTTATTTGTTATTATCAATATATTTATGTACCTTAGGTTATACTAAATGTGTTAACAAGCTTTAAAACTTTGGAAGGAGAACAGTCTATGAAACAAGAAATTGTAAGCTATATAAATAGCATAAAAGAAGATATATATACTTTATCAAACTATCTTTATACTAATCCTGAAATAAGTTATAAAGAATATAAAGGTTATTCTTTCATAGTAAATATGTTAAAATCTCACGACTTTCAAGTACAAGAAAACTATTGTAGCATTCCTACTTCTTTTTATGCTCAATATGGAAATGGTCATCCTAAGATATGCTATATATGCAAATATACAGCTACAGAGAATGTAGGTCACATTTTTGGTAATAATGTAAATGCTAGTATTGCTACTGCTGCTGCACTAGGCTTATCGAAAGTAATATCTAAAAGCGGTGGGAGTGTAATTTTGATAGGGTGTCCCGGGGAGTATTCTAATGGAGCAGAACTAACTTTAACAAAAGAAAAATGCTTTGAAGATATGGATGTTATTATTGCACCACACTGCGATATAAGTAATTCAGAAAGTGGTACTTCTTTGGCTACAATCCCAATAAAAGTTAAATATAACATAAATTTTAGCAATGAGAATGAAGCGCTTAGTAATTTTTCATCTTTAGATGTCTACTCGTTTATGCTTAGCACATTAAATCAGTTATTAAAAGGTTTAAATAGTAGTTGTTCTATTGATAATGCTTCTATAAACAATGTTTCCTCCTCTCCCAATTCATTCTTTGGATCAGAGGCTAAGTTTTATTTGAGAGCTACTAGGCTAAGTGATGCTAAGGTATTAGAAAAAGCTATTGTAGATTTTGTTCAATCAATGACTGAAATAATGAATATGACTGGCGAAGTTAGCCTATTTGAATTACCCTGCGAAGAGCTTTTAACTAGTAAATCTTTATCAAGGATATTTACACATAATTTAAAAGAATGTGGCATTATTGATATAACCTCTTGTAAAAATGCCTTATATGGCTTAGGAATAGGTACTATAAGCCACGTTACCCCTTGTATATACCC
>CALJTN010000327.1 GCA_937976175.1 uncultured Clostridiaceae bacterium
AGTGGTCTTGTCATAGCTACATATAGAAGTTTTACGTCCAAATCTCTTTCCGTATAATTTTCTTTTGAAGCATTAGCCACTATTACTATGTCAAATTCAAGTCCTTTTACTAGGTAAGAAGGAATAATAACTACTCCCCCAGAATAATCTTTTTCTTTACCGGTTATTACTGATATATTTTTGTCTTTCTTTAATAATTTTCTTAGTTCATTACATTCCTTTAGTGTTTTACAAATTATAGCCATGGATTTATAGTTTTGTTGCCTCATTTCAATAATTCTATTTTCTATATCCGCAGCAATTTCATTTAAAGAATTTTTTTCATAAACGGTTACTTCCTCACCATGACGTATCACAGGTTTAGCTTTTGGAAGACGAGGATCATTAAGACTTCCAATAACTGAGCTTGCGGCATTCATTATCTCTACGGTAGTTCTGTAACTTTGTTCTAAGGAAAGATGAGTTGAAGAGTTCTGGGCAAATATATATTTTGATATATCGCTCCAGTCCTTTATTCCACGGTAACTGTATATTCCTTGACAAAGGTCCCCGAGGATTGTAAAAGAGCCGCTGTTTATTATTTTTTTAAGTATGAAAAGCTGAAATAAGCTAAAATCTTGAGCTTCATCTATAACTACATGTTTTAAAGAGATCTTATCCTCAAGTCCGAAAATGGAAAGCTTAAGGTACATTATTGGTGATAAATCCTCAATTTCTACAGTTTTATCTAAAAGGTTATTTAGAGAGTAATCTTTTAAATATTTCATAGTTCCACTTAAGGAAGTATCATCAGTGAACTTTTCTAAAGAGGTTAAGAAATCAGTATAGTAGTCTAGCACGGAAGTTGTGGTTATTTTAGAGAGGTAATCTCTTATCATGGTTTTAAGACCTTTTTTTATATCCAAAAGCAAATTATCACGTTCATCCGCAAGAGCTATTATTTTTTCTCGCCTTTCAGGACAATCAGCCATTTGCCCTCGCACAGTATTTATTTTTCTATCATATTGGTTTTCTACATGATCTAGTATTTTGTTTTTTTCATATTTAACTTTATTTACGAGGCTTTTCTTTATCTCATTGATACGCTTCATAAAGGGTAAATGACTGTACTCATATAAAAATTGCCTCTTAAGCTCTTCATAAGAAAACAGTACGAAGTCATGAATTTTAAAATCCTTTTTAGGTAAAAAGTTCTTTTCTAAAAGGGATACATATTTCTCTAGCATATCTTTAAACTGTAAGGAGGATTTAAAGGTGGAGGATTTGATTAAATTATCAGAGTGTTTTGAGTCCTTTGAGGAATAGTTTTCTATGATTGTTGAGAGTTTTTCATGGGACTCCTTTAACTTTAGGTTTTTACCTATTACTTCAAAGGCTAAATCTTCAAAGGTAGTTTGAGTAACATTTTCAACTCCAAGCTCTGGTAACACATCTGAAATATAGCTTAGAAAGAATCTGTTTGGAGCTATTATCATGAAATCTTTGGGACTTATAGTTTTTTCATAATTATACATTAGATAGGCTATTCTGTGTAGTGCGATAGTGGTTTTTCCGCCACCAGCTGCTCCTTGTACTATAAGGGGGTTCCACATATCCGCTCTTATCACTCTGTTTTGCTCTGCTTGTATTGTGGATACTATGTCTTTTAATCTGTTATCTTTATTTGAACCAAGGGCTGCTTGAAGGAAATCATCATTTGTTGTTATATCTACATCAAATATTTCATTAAGTTCGCCTTTTTCTATGGTGTACTGTCTTTTTAATTTTATATCTCCTTTTATTTCACCATCAGGACAGCTATATGAGGCACCTCCAAGCCTGCCTTCATAATATAAAGAAGCAAGAGGAGCTCTCCAATCTAATATTATAAGCTCGTGGTCTTCTTCTCGCATAAGGGACATCTTCCCTATATAGTATTTTCCTTGTTTATTGCTATTTTCTTCATTAAAGTCTACCCTTGCAAAGTAAGGTTTAGAAAGACCTTTTGTAACATCTTTGAGCTTTTTACTCATACTATCTTGGAGTGCTGTGTTTATTATTAATTCATTAAACTGTTCTGCGTTATCTGAGTTGTAATGACTTTTACCATAATCAACTTCTTTATCAATTCTTAATTTATTGCCTAATATTTTCTCGTTATAGTTTCTTAAATAATTCTTGGTATAATTTAGTTTTTCAAGCTCTTCATTATAATTAGCATGATTGCATGCAGGCATGGGAGCTTCACCTCCTAAAGTTTTGTGGAACTGTTAACTGAAGACAGATTCCCGTAAATTTAATTTTATTAGTTTTGAGTAAAAATGTAAAATCACAGAAAGAAAGTGTAGAACTCTAAAACCTATAGATTTGAAGGAATCTCATTATTTCATAAAAATGCTAAATTTATCTTGACAAGTCAGAGTTTTTTGGATATAGTAATAGTATAAACTTTAATTAAAAATATGATAGCGTGGTGCGTATATTCCGCGGAATGCAGAATTGTTAATACTAGATAATCTAGTATTTTTTACTTTATAGGGAGTTTTAAAAAGTTAATACTTGAATTATCTTAAAGGAAAAGTTTTATTATATTAGAGCTTTTCCTTTTTTATATGAAAATTTCAATAATTATATATTGAAAAACAATAAATAATTATTGAAATTATTGAAGTGATGTAGTATGATGGGATTAGAAAATTGTAAATGGAGGTAGTGATTAATGAAAGAGAATAAATATAATTCTATGGCCAGATTGTTGATAGTTGTATTAAATGTGCTTATTGCTTTTGGAGTATTAACCTTTATAAGTTTGATTGCAAGTACGGTAGCACCAGGGGATATTGGGGAATCAAATAGAAAATATATAGTAAACTGTATATTGTTTTTAATTGGTACTTCTTCCTTGGTATTTATTCTTTACTGTCTTAGAAAGATTTTAAAGTCGGTTATAAAGGCAGGACCTTTTAATATGAGTATTGTAAAAAATCTAAAGAATATAGCTTTAAGCTGCTTTGTTATAACTGCATGCTATTTAGTAAATTTCTTTTATAATAATCAGTTTAAAAGCTTTAGCTTAATAGAAATAGGCCCAAAGGGCATACAAACAGACACGGAATTCTTGATATTCTTCTTTGCAGGGTGCTTTGTTTTAATACTGGCTGAAATATACAAGCAGGCAGTAGAAGTAAAAGAAGAAAATGATTTCACGGTTTAGATACTAAAGGAGGTTTGTTATGGCTATAATTGTAAATCTTGATGTAATGATGGCAAAGCGCAAAATATCTCTTAATGAACTGGCTGAAAAGGTTCAAATAACCAATGCCAATTTATCCATATTAAAAACTGGAAAGGCAAAGGCTGTAAGGTTTTCTACCCTGGAGGCTATATGCAGGGAGCTTAAATGTCAGCCAGGAGATATTTTAGAGTTTAGAGAGGAATAAAAGGAGGGGTAAAATGGAGGTTAATAAAACTTTGGAAACTAAAACTAAGGATGGACTATACTGCATATTGTTTTCACTGATGCTTGGGCTTATATTTGACAGGTTGATTATTGACAAGGCCCTTGGCATATCCTACTCCATATTCATAGGGCTGTGTATTGGATTTTTCCTATGGTCTATAAGAGAGAGGATAACACTCAGAAAAAGCTTTGGCTGGTTTTTACTTATACCAACAGCTCTTTTGGCTCTTAGCTTTGCAGTGCATACAGTGGAGGTATTTAATGTATTAAATTTTTTAGCAGTTCCAATTCTTATGATTGCTAGCTCCATTTTAATAGTGAATCCAAATCTTAGATGGGATAAAGCCAGCTTTATAGCTGTAATGCTAAGAAAAGGAATAGGAAATGTGTTTAGTAATATCATGAAGCCCTTTGCAATTTTAAAGGCTTCAATAAAAATAGGAAAAAATGTTCAAATGAAGGAAGGAAAAAAGCAGATCTTGATTGGCATAATTGTTTCCTTGCCACTACTTGTGATTTTAATAATACTTTTAAGCTCTGCAGATATGGTTTTTGGTTACTATTTTGCTAACCTGACAGAGATTTTTACTAATATAAATGTAGAAGAGTTTTTACCACATACCATAATTGTTTTAGTTATAGCCTTCTATTTATTTGGTTATGTTTGGGGCTTTAAAAGTGAGGAAAAAGCAATTGAGAAGGACCACTCAGCTCCTACTGCAAGTTGGGAGGCCATTACAATAATAACGGTATTGGTTGCTTTAAATATACTGTATCTTATTTTCACAATAATTCAATTTTCTTATCTTTATGGTGGAGATAATATAGCACTACCAGCTAATTTCACCTATGCAGAATATGCTAGAAAAGGCTTCTTTGAGCTGGCTACGGTTACCTTTATCAATTTTATAATAGTGCTAAACTGCCTGAAATATATAAAAAAAGATAATAAAAGGCTTTCAAAGATAGCCAAGCTTCTTTTAACTGTGCTTGTAGTATTTACCTTAAATATGCTTTTTTCTGCTAATTTTAAGCTTACTTTGTATGAGGCTGCCTTTGGGTATACTTTTTTAAGGGTATCAGTGCATTTATTTATGCTACTGCTTTTCCTACTGTGTTTGGTTGTGGCCACTGGGATTTGGTACAGAAAAATTCCTATAATGAAGTGCATAATTGTGATAACAATAATTATGTATACAATAATAAACTATCTTAACATAGATGGGTTTATAGCCAGAAAAAATATAGAGCGTTACACTGAAACTGGCAAGATTGATGCTTATTATTTGACTACATTGTCTTTTGAAGCCGTTCCTTACTTGCTTGAACTTAGGGATAAGACAGGGGGCAATACACAAATAATTATTGATGAAAGTTTGAAATACAGAAAAGAAGTGATTGATAAGCAAAATTCATGGGCTGAATTTAATTTTAGTAAAAATAGAACTAGAAAATTATTAAACTAGGGTAGCTAAGCCCTGGTTTTTCTACATATTGCCCTATAAATTAAAGTTTTTATGTTTCTTTGAATAGTAGACAACTTCTCTTTGTCATTGTATTATTAAAAGATAATGTTACATATATTAGGAACTTCGAATAGTTGAGAAAAATCATAACAAATAGTGCTAATACGTAACCTTTAGTATTTCACTATAGCTATTTGATGTTTTCAAGCCTAAGTGAGTGTAGAATTATGAAAATAATTTAGCATGATGAACTACGATTGTAAAAAAGTTAAAAACATACCTTTAAATGTATCCATCAGTTTGAAGCTCTATGAATATTGAGGATGACCGACTGCTAGGTTATGCAGTCAAACACCAAAAATATATGTACTTTTTACTGTCATTGGCAAGAAGGAAAATTCCTGAAAAGAGAGTGGTTAGAGATGACCGAAAATGTTAAAATACAAAAACAAAAGGAATATGCATTTGTATTAGATTTAAAAGATAATAAATTGGCGCCTACTAATGAAAATAAAGCATGGATATTAATTCGAAAGGAAAAAGCTATTTTAATTAGTAAGTATCCTATGGTGATACAATTAAAACGAGAAATTAAACCAGAGGAACAAGATAAAACAGAATTTGTTTGTGGAATAGACGATGGTTCAAAACACGTTGGAATTGCTATTGCTTGGAAATGTAAAAATCATAATAAAGTCATATTTAAAGGTACAATTGAACAACGTCAAGATGTGAAGCATTTAATGGAAGTAAGAAAAGGTTATAGAAGATATAGACGAAACCATAAACGATATAGAAAAACTAGATTTGATAATCGAAGTGCTTCAACTAGAAAATGTAGAATAGCACCAAGTATACTGCAAAAACGTAATTCTACATTAAGAGTAATTAATCGGTTATTAAAATACATCAATATAAGAGAGTATCATTTAGAGGATGTGGCCATTAATATACGTGCTTTGACTGAAGGACATAAACTTTATAGATGGCAGTATGAAAAATCTAATAGGTTAGATGAGAATATCCGTAAAGCAGTTATACTTAGAGATAATTGTAAATGCATGCAATGTCATAAATCTAATTGTGTTTTAGAAGTACATCATATAGTATCTAGAAGAACCCATGGCTCAAATACTTTAAGTAATTTAATTACATTATGTAAAGAATGTCATGATAGAACTAAGGGTAAAGAAGAATTATTTGTAAAGGATTATCAGAATATGATAAATGGAAATAATATAAGATTTGATTATGCACAACACGTAATGCAAGGGAAAAATTATCTTAGAAGTGAATTAAGTAAATTAGGCAAGCTTATATTAACCACTGGTGGAGATACTGCAAACAAAAGAATAGACTGGGATGTTGATAAGTCCCATTCTAATGATGCCATTGTTATTACTGACTTAATGGTTCATAAAAAAGATTATAATATAAAAGATATGGTAATTAAACCTATGAGAAGTAAATCTAAATCAAAGGTAGAAGAAGTTTGTGGCTTTAAACATAGAGATTTAATCAAATATACTAAGAAAAATGGAGAAAGTTATATAGGTTATATTACAGCTTTATATCCAGAAAAGAAACAATGTAGCATTACAACATTAGATAAAGAAATACTAAAGAGATATGGAATTAAATCTTTAAAACTTATTTGGAGATTTAATAAGATATATTGGTTTTAAAAAATCATAAAGATAAAAATAAGATAAGAAAGGATAAGGTTACGGTTTGTTATGATTTACGTAACCAGGCACCGTTATGATAATGGAATTTAAAAATAAAATTAATGAATTATTGCTTGATTTAGAGAGCAAAAATCCGAGTAGTGAAAAAGTTGTAATTGGACTAGATGGTTTCGTTGATAAAATCGTTCATGTGGTAGGAAGAAGAAAAAGTGCAACAGAGTTTGATAGAATAAAAACCATTAAAGAATTCGGAGAAAGAATAGTTAAAGCTGCTGGGCTTAGTACTAATTTTGAAATGGTAGTATTGCAGGAAAAGCTTGGTGGTAACGGCCCAATATTAAGTAATGCATTTTTAACCTATGGACTGGGACTAACTTATATTGGTGCCCTTGGATATCCACAAGTAGACAATGTGTTTGCGCATATGAATGAAAATGGCGTGGTATATTCCTTAGCAAATCCAGGTACTACGGATGCACTGGAATTTGATGATGGAAAACTAATGATTGGTAAACTTGATTCCTTGAATAATGTAAACTGGGAAAACATAAAGAAAATCATCGGCATACCGAAGCTTACAGAACTTATAAATGCTTCAAGACTTTTTGGACTTGAGAACTGGACTATGCTTCCGCATATGAGCGATATATGGAAGGGATTAATTGAGGAGGTGCTTCCTCATATTGATAATAGCAAAGGAAAAAGATTCATGTTCTTTGATCTAGCAGATCCAGAGAAAAGAACTAGTGAGGATATTGTTGAAGCACTGCAGCTTATAGAAAAATTCAGTTCACATTTCAATGTAATCCTTGGACTTAATTTTAAAGAGGGCGTTGAAATAGCTGAAGTTTTAGGAGTAGAAGGCTATAAAGGTGATGACAATAAGATTGACCTAAAAGAGTTAACACAGGGAATTTCAAAGAAATTAAACATATATTCTCTAGTTATCCACCCAACCATAGAAGCATCAACAGTGATTGGAGACAGCTACTATCATGTGGAGGGACCTTATACAGCAAGTCCTAAACTAACAACAGGCGCTGGGGATAATTTCAATGCAGGTTTTTGCCTTGGACAGATTCTTAAGCTAACTCCAGAACAATCCTTAATTTTAGGAGTTGCTACTTCAGGATATTATGTTAGAAATGCAAAAAGTCCAAGTTTTGATGATTTGAAAGAATTCTTAAATAACTGGGCTAACGACAAGGTGTAAAAAACCAAATAAAGTATTACCCTCTCCAAATCAAAGGAGGGGGTTTTTATGTTATTATATCCACACTATAGACACAGTATCAAAATAAATTTTCATTCATAATATAGGGTGAAATCTATTTTTTATGGAGGATATATATGTACAAGTGTCCTTATAGGTATAACATGATGAAATTAAATGAAAATACGCCACAGAACAATAAAATGATATTCGAAAGTATGAGGGGAGAAATTCCGCAAGAGTCTCATGGAGACTTAGATCAGAAT
>CALJTN010000328.1 GCA_937976175.1 uncultured Clostridiaceae bacterium
CTGTTTTTATTTATTCTTCACTATAAATCAGATTGTATTACACAATCTGATTATTTTTTACTAGAGAATCTTTTTTTCGATATCACTGAATAAGTAATCCATATTATAATTAAACTCACCATTGCTATATTAGTGATAATATCTTTTAATAAAGGTATTCCTTGTGCTAGAAAAGTGCTAACTAGGACTATTCCCCCCATTAAAATTAAAATAAATCTATTTGTTTTTATATACTCCTCTTTATTTTCACCCTTGAATTTCCCGCCATGCTTCTTCTCAAAATTCAAGCCAGAAACAATGGCAGAAGCACCCATCATAACAAATATAATAGTAAACACACTATCTCCCATTCCCATTCTAAATCCCCCTATCTAAGTTTCATTTGTTGTCCTATAATAGTCTTCCAATTATCTATAATTAATTTTATTATATTAGGTCCTATCTTTGATATGAAAACCAATTGAGATTCCCCTTCTCCTGATAGGGATTCGCCTTCTACTAACGGAGCTAATTTATAATCAATTTTTCTGTTAACTACATCTACTTGGTTAAAACCATCTTGTAGTTTGAAAAACCCTTTTATTCTATAGCTATGTTCGGAAACGCTATTTATAAATTCAGTTAATTTTTCTTTAGTTATTTGTCCATGAAAAGTTAAATTTAAACTTTTCGGTTTGCTTTCAGGGGTATTGGTAGTTTCTTCATCCTCCATCCACTGATTTTTTATTAAATCTTCACTTAAGAAATCATAGCTAAGTTCTCCAAAACTACATTCCTGAATTTCCACCTTAGAATTAATTTCTCTAATTCTATTTTTAATATTAGAAAGTATCTTTTCATCAACTAAATCTGTTTTGTTAATTACAACTAAATGACAGTGCTTAAGCTGTCTTTCTACTGTTTCTAAATCTTCTATTTGGTCTAAAAAATGTAGTGCATCTACAAGACAAATTGCACCTTTATAGTCATAAACATTGCCCTTTACAGCCTCTACACCTCTTAATACTTCTCCGATATTAGATGGATCTGCAAGTCCCGAACTTTCTACGAATAAATATTTTAATGACTGATCTGACATTTCAATCATAGCCTGAGCAAAGGATATTTTTAAACAAGAACAAAATATAGAACCCTTGTTTATTTCAATTAATTCCATACCATCCTTTTTAATAATTTGCCCATCAATACCTATCTTTCCAAACTCATTCATTATGACTCCAACTTTTTCTTGTGACAACTTATTAAGCATATTTGTTAAAAATGTAGTTTTCCCTGCACCTAAAAAACCCGTTAATAAATATAAATTTATGCTATTTGCCATATTTCCCTCCATAATACATCCTAGGTATCAATTTTTATTTATAATTTTTCATCTTCTTTTATAAGGTAAAATACATATAACTATATAAGTAAATTATAAAATACTTATATATAAAGGTCAACAAGCAAAGAATTGCTATAATTATAACCTTATAACTTCTTAAACAAGCAAAAGAGAATTTAATATAGTCACCTATATCAAATTCTCCATTCATTTTAATACTACTACTTATTATTTAATTTCTCTTAACAAGTTTGCCATTTCTATTGCAGTTACTGCCGCATCGTATCCTTTGTTGCCTGCTTTAGTTCCTGCTCTTTCAATAGCTTGCTCAATACTATCAGTAGTAAGTACTCCAAAGATAACTGGAACTTCTGTTTCTAAGGATACTGATGCAACGCCTTTAGTAACCTCACCAGATACATATTCAAAATGAGGTGTAGCACCCCTTATAACTGCTCCTAAACATATTACTCCATCATATTTGCCAGACCTCGCCATCTTTTTTGCAACTAGAGGTATTTCAAAGGCACCAGGTACCCATGCAAGTTCAATATTTTCCTCCTCCACACCATGACGCTTTAATCCATCTAATGCTCCAGATAATAATTTTCCACCTATAAACTCATTAAATCTCCCTACGATAATTCCAAATTTCAAACCTTCTGCTATTAATTTACCTTCATAAGTTTTCATTGTTTTTCCTCCTATTAATTTAAAATATTTGAATTTTTAATTAAATTTATATTTATTTGAATTTAAGTATATGCCCCATTTTTTCTTTCTTAGTTTCAAGGTAAAATTTATTTTTTTCATTATGATTCATCTCTATAGATACTCTTTCAACTATCTCAATGCCATAGCCAGAGATACCTGTTATTTTTTTAGGATTATTAGTCATAAGCTTCACCTTTTTAGCACCTAATAACTCCAATATCTGAGCTCCTATACCATAATCTCTCATATCGTCTGGAAAGCCCAAAGCTATGTTTGCTTCTACGGTGTCCATTCCTTTATCTTGAAGTTCATAAGCCTTTAACTTATTAATTAAGCCTATTCCGCGACCTTCTTGCCTCATATAAAGCAATATTCCACGCTCTTCCTTTGCTATAGCTTTCATAGCTGCATCATATTGTTCTCCACAATCACATCTGGCGGATCCTAGCGCATCTCCTGTAAGACACTCAGAATGTACCCTTACAAGTACAGGTTCTCCATCATTTACGTCTCCTTTAACTAAGGCTACATGATGCTCTCCATTTATTTTATTAACAAATCCATAAATTTTAAACTCTCCATACCGTGTTGGCATCTTAGCTTCTGTAACCATTTCTACAAGAGATTCATTTTGTCTTCTATAAGATATTAGATCTGCTATTGTAATTATCTTCAAATCATGTTCCTTTACGTAATCCATAAGTTCTGGTACCCTAGCCATAGATCCGTCATCATTCATAATTTCACAAATCACACCTGCGGGATATAATCCTGAAAGCCTTGCTAAATCCACTGCCGCTTCAGTATGCCCAGCCCTTTTTAGTACTCCACCTTCTTTTGCTGTTAGGGGAAATATGTGTCCAGGTCTAGTGAAATCTTCTGGTGTAGCATCAGTATCTAGAACCTTTAATATAGTACATGCTCTTTCTGAAGCAGATATTCCTGTAGTACATGTTATAGCATCAATTGAAACAGTAAAGGCTGTCTGTTTTGCATCAGTATTGTGCTCTACCATTTGATTTATGTTTAATTTATCTAATCTCTCTTTAA
>CALJTN010000329.1 GCA_937976175.1 uncultured Clostridiaceae bacterium
ACTAAATCTAGAATGAATATATGTAACCTTTTAAAAGTACAGAAATTAACCACTGAAGTTCTAGCCTCAAAGGAAAAAGAACTGGCTAAAAGTATAAATATAAATATATCTAATATAGAAGATTGTGAAAAAAAACGGATAGAATTAAAAGATAAAATTAAACTGAACAAGCAGGAGATTAAGGTAATTAAACTCCAGGTGAATAAATTAGAAGATAAGCTTATAGAGGCGCAGCAGGAAAGTAGAAAATTAAGGGAAGCACTCAGCATTTTTCTTAGTAGAGAAAAATTTAAGTTTGTAAAGAATCTACTTATTAGCAAGTATAGAAAAGTTTTTTTTCAATATCATAACGATTTAAATATAAAAACTAAAATTATGAAATGTAGTGAAAGAAAAGAAGCCATACGACAAGAAAAACAAATATTAAATAATGGGATAGAGAGATGTAATAGGAAAATAATTGTTAATAGGATAGCATTAGCTGAAATGAGAAAAAGTATTACAAGTATGCAAAAATCTATTGATTTTTTAACTATGAAGCTTAAGGCTTTAAAGGATTATAAAGAAGTGGAAAAAAAGTTCAAGTTACAAACCCAGAAGTGAGATGAAGCACCGGGACTTTATAAATATAAACTAGGGTTATGATGGGTAAAGCATGTAGAATGCTCTAATATTAGAACAGCACATGCGAAACCTTCATGAGTTACCTTAAAACTATTTTACTATTTAAATGCCTTTTCAAATACTCCACTAACAATATCCTTAGAGGCAGCGCCTTCATGAACTTTAACTCCGCCCACATAATAGGTGGGTACATAGTAGTAAGTATATTGTTTTGCTATATCTGGTTGAAGTTCTTCATCAATTATCTTAACCTCAATATCAGCGTATTCAGGATTTTGTTTTTTTACATCTTCCATCCAAGCAAGTGCTTTTTTACAGTAGGGACACCATTCAGTTATAAACATAATTACTGGTTTCATTTATTATCACCACCAAACTTTTTCATTAGTATATATATATTATCAGATTATATAAGTATTATACACTATTTTTCTTATTCTTCGGGGATTATAGCAATTATAAATTTAAAACTTCAAATAATTTTTAATGTTAAAAAGAATTATGAAATACTTATGACTATTATTCTAAAAAATTAATATAGAAAGTTATGCATATAAAAAAAACTGGCCATAAGGCTAGTTTTTTTTATATGCATAGGAATTTATAAAAGCATATTTCTTTGGTGACTTTATAAATAGTATTACGCCTGTGTAACTGGATATTTTACAATACTGTCAATCATTTTATTTGTAAGATTAATATCTAGGCTATTTGCATATATCCGTATAATGCTTTTCTGTATGTCAGGGGAGAAGGTTTCTTTGTTCATGTTTATTATGAAAGTTATAATTAGATTTACTCGAGTTTTAAATTCCGAAATACTCATTGAGGCCTCCTTTGGTCTACTGCAGATTATATATGTAACATGTATTCATACGATTTACTATATATTTTTAAGGGGGGGAAGGTCATGGTAAATAGTGGGCATAAATAAAAAGTGGACTTATGTCTCATGTCACAGGGAAATCAGATATAGAGGTTTTGAAAAAAGAATAAATTAGATATAGTGCAGAAAAAACTTAATTTGTTTGTTATAATAGGTTAGTATAAAAATTAGTTACTTAAGATAAGTATATAAGCCATTATGGTGAGAATTTAGAAAGGCAGTGATTTTATGGCAATGGAGAGTATTCAGTCTATATTAAAATGTCCAGTATGTAATTTAAGCTTAATAAAACATGAAAAACAATATGTATGTTTAAATAACCATAGTTATGATATATCTAGCAAAGGACATATTAATCTTTTGCTAGCCAATCAAAAGAAAACAAAGGACCCTGGGGACAGCAAGGAAATGATGGAAGGGCGTAGAGATTTTTTAAATAAAGGTTATTATCATACTTTTTCTGAAAATTTAAATGAAGTAATAATATCAAATATAAGTGGAAATAATGTAAATATAGTTGATGCTGGCTGTGGAGAAGGATATTTTTTATCAAGGTTAAAGGAAGCCATACATAGCAAAGAACCTACATATACTGAAAATAAGGAATTTAATTTTTATGGTGTAGATATTTCTAAGGCTGCAGTTACTTATGCGGCTAAAAGAGATAAAAAAATAAACTTTATAGTGGGTAGTAATTTTAACTTACCAATAATGTCAAACACCATAGATATTATTATAAGAAACTTTGCGCCCTCTGATGAGGGGGAGCTTCAGCGGGTTCTAAAGGATAATGGGAAATTAGTTGTGGTAACACCTGGCATTGAACATTTATATGGATTAAAGGAAATATTATATGTAAATGCTAGAAAGCACGAGGAAAAACAAATGACCTTTCAGGGCTTTAATTTAACTGTGAATAAAGAAGTTAAGTATAGTATTCATGTAGAGCATGGAGAAGATGTAAAAAATCTTATTTCAATGACACCTTATTATTGGACTTTTGATAATTCGATGAAAGAAAAAGCTAGTGACACTTCTAACCTTTTAACGGAGCTCCATTTTAATATTAGTGTATATGAGAAGCGTATATAATTAACTTTAATCCAGTAGCATATCATATTTATTAGGGGGAAACCATGAATATTAAACAAGAAGACTTCTTAAAAAAAGCTCATATTACAAAAGCCCATATTATTAAAGGGGAGATAGACTGGGAGGTATTAAATGAAATTTACCGTGACTTTAATAGCTATAGGAATAGTTACGAAAGTCAAGCAGGATTTATAGCAGATACCCTTAGGACTCACAAAAAGATACACTCAGTAAAGTCTAGAGTAAAAGAATCAGATAGGCTAATAGAAAAGATAATTAGAAAGACTTCGGAGCGTAAAGATAAGTATGGCTCAGAGTTTCAGTTCACCACTGAAAACTACAAAGAAGAGATAAATGATTTAATAGGAGTTAGAGCAATACATATTTTTAAAGAGGACTGGGAAGATATACATAATTTTATTTGCAGTACGTGGAAAGTAATTGAAATAACCGCTAATGTTCGTGAAGGTGATGATACTAAAAGGTTTGAAGAACTAAACATTCAAATTCACTCAAGAAAGTCAGGGTATCGCTCCGTACATTATTTAATAGAATTTTTTCCCACAAGCCAAAAGGTTATTGCAGAGATTCAAGTTAGAACAATATTTGAGGAAGGTTATGGTGAAATTGATCACCAGCTTAGATATTCTCATAATGAAATACCAGAAGTATTAGCGTTAAACCTTTTGTTATTTAATCGTATTGCAGGTAGCTCAGATGAAATGGCATCACTAATAAATCTACTGAATAGAAATTGGACTGAAATGGAAGCAAAGTATGAAAAGATAATAGAAATAAAGGATAAGGAAATAAAAGAATTAAAAGGAGGTCTGAAATGAAGGGATTATTTAAAGGAATCTTAGAGGGAATTAAAAACAGTGTTAAAAGATTTCCACAAACTATTGGTATTTCAGTGGCGTGTGTTGCACTTCTTATCTATATTTCAGAAATAAGACTGGAAGCAAGTAGTGATTACATAGAGACCCTTAGTAAAGTAACAATGATACTGGCTCTTGGAATTCCACTTTCATTATGTATTAAACTTTTTTTTGAGAGATTAGAGAGTTATAAGAAAATTTCACTGTATGCTTCTTATTTAGGTGGTGGGCTACTACTACTTCTATATTATTATTACTTCCTCAATGATTTAGGAATGGTCTCAATGTCAAGATATATTGCTTTTAACTTGATATTTTATTTAGTTTTTCTTTTTATACCATACTTACCAAATGGTATTGACTTTGAATTTTATGTTGTAAGAGTTTTCACTAGGTTTTTTACCACAGTTTTATATTCCTTGGTTTTATATCTTGGATTAGTGGCAATTCTTTTTACAATTGATAAGCTTCTAGGGGTTAATATTAAAGGTGAAATTTACTATTATACTTGGCTTAGTGTTGCTGGTATATTCGCACCATCATTTTTTCTTGCAGGAATTCCAGTGAAAAATGAAAAATTAACTTTAAATGACTATCCACGGCTTCTTAGAGTGCTTGTGTTATACATTATAATGCCACTTATTTCGATATACACAATGATACTTTATATATACTTTGGGAAAATAATTCTTACAAGGCAGTGGCCACAGGGGCTTGTATCTCATCTAGTTCTTTGGTATTCTGCCATAAGTACAGCTGTATTATTCTTCATATCACCTTTACTTGATGAAAAGAACTGGCCAAGGAGGTATATGAAGTATTTTCCAAAGGCAAACCTTCCACTAATAGTTATGATGTTTATTTCTATAGGAATAAGAATTAGAGCCTACGGTGTAACTGAAAATAGATACTTTGTTGTATCACTTGGTATATGGGTATTTTTAATTATGACTTACTTCGCAGCTACAAAAAAACTAAAAAATATATTAGTGCCATTATCACTGGCAATAATAACTGCTATATCCGTGTTTGGGCCATTTAGTAGCTATTCAGTGTCAAGAAATAGCCAAAACAAAAGATTAAATGAAATATTAGTTAAAAACAATATGATGCTAAATAATAAAGCAATTAAGGCAAGTGCTGAAGTTCCTAAGGAAGATGCAGAGCAGATCACTAGTATTCTCAACTACTTTGAAAGCAATCATAGCTTAAAGGATGTTGACGTATTGCCAAAAGATTTTAAAATTTCAGACATGGAGAAGGTTTTAGGCGTAAAATATAGCGATGAGTATCATGAAAATAACAATGGGTATTTTTATTATAATTCCTTAGGTTCACTAGGACCAGTAGAGATAAGAGGATATGACTATTTCTTTGATTCGAGAAGCAATAGACCACAGAATTTAGATGATGCCAACTTTAATATAAACTTCCATTATGAATCAAGCACACTAAAGGTAAGCGAAAAGGGAAAAGAAATTTATAAAAGAGAATTGCAAGATTTTGCAAAAAGACTTATAGAGAAGCACGGTATTAGCCAACAGGGTGAAAACTTATCTCCTGAGCAAATGTCTTTTGAAGATGAAAATGACAAAGTAAAAATTAAAATTCAATTCTTAAATATTTCAGGAAGTAAAAATATTTCAAGTGGTAAAATAGAATCAAAGAATTTTGAGTTTTATGTTCTTGTCAAAGTAAAATAAATAATTGGGTGTAGGAATATCCTACACCCAATATTTTCATGTGTAAAATTATAAAACTTAAAGGCATAAACATGTACCACAAGAAATATTTCTTATTATTAGTGTAAAAGCATTTACTTTTTACTAAAATTTTAGTAAAATTAATTAGAAGAATTTTTAATTTATAAAACATAATTTTGTATCAGACATATAGTTTATAAGTAGCTATAATATTTTAATAGAGGTGTTTATAATGAATATAGAAGTATTAATCCAAGATTTTAGTACGGTATTTAATTCTAAAGAAAAAGTTCAAAGTTTTTTTGCACCAGGGCGTGTTAATTTAATAGGAGAGCATACTGATTATAATGGAGGTCACGTGTTTCCCTGTGCACTTACTGTGGGCACCTATGCCATAGCTAGGAAAACCAATGATTCAAAGGTTAGGTTATTTTCAAAAAACTTTCACAGTTTAGGTATTATAGAATTTGATGTGAATGAACTAGTATTTAAAGAGCAAGATGATTGGGCAAATTATCCTAAGGGTGTAATAAAAATGTTTAAAGCTGCTGGTTTTAAAGTTGAAACAGGCTTTGAAGTGCTATTCTTTGGTAATATTCCAAATGGTGCAGGTTTGTCATCTAGTGCATCTATAGAATTAGTCACAAGTCAACTTTTAAAAGACTTATTCAATTTATCTTTAGATATGATAGAGATGGTGAAACTCAGTCAAAAATCTGAAAATGAATTTAATGGAGTAAGTTGTGGTATTATGGATCAGTTTGCTATTGGTATGGGTAAAAAAGATAATGCTATTTTTCTAGATACAAACACCTTAGATTATGAATATGTTCCAGTAAAAATGGAAGGTATATCTATTGTTATTGCAAATAGCAATAAACGTAGAGGGCTTGCAGAATCAAAATATAATGAAAGACGTAGTGAGTGTGAAAGCGCTTTAAGGGAATTACAGAGGGTACTTACTATTAGCTCTTTGGGTGATTTATGTGAAGAAGATTTTGAAAAAAATAAGCATTTGATTAAAAATGATATTGAAAGAAAACGCGCAAGGCATGCAGTGTACGAAAATATGAGAACGATAAAGGCTGTAAAAGCTTTAAATAATGGTGACATTAAATTATTTGGACAACTTATGAATGCATCACATAACTCCCTTAGAGATGATTATGAGGTTACGTGTATTGAATTAGATACCCTAGTGGCGGCAGCTCTTGCAAATGGTGCTATTGGGTCAAGAATGACTGGTGCAGGATTTGGAGGGTGTACTGTAAGTTTAGTACATGATAGCAAAATAGAAGAATTTATTAAGGCAGTTCAAAGCGTATATGAAGAGACAATTGGATACAAAGCGGATTTTCATGTAGTATCTATAGGCGATGGAACTAGACAAATATAATTAAATAAAACTCCAGTAATCTTTTCTGCTACAAGGAAAAGTTACTGGAGTTTTATTTTTTTATAAATCATTATAAAAGTAACATATTTAATAACACTACGGAGGTTTTTCGCATATTAATTCATAAAGTAGCGAAAAATCAGAGGGTTATTAGCGCGGGTTTAAATGAAGGAGGAAGTATATGACACATTCACCTGAAGACACTGAAAAAAAATATAAATTAGGCAAAAGGCTCATAGATAGTGCTGTTACTATAGATGAAGCATTAGCTGAAATGCTAAAACTTGAAATCAAAAGAGCAAAAAAAACCATAAATATTCAATATGAAAAAGATAGTATAAGTAATCTTATCAGAGTTTTGAGAACAGTTATTGCAACTCTTATTTTAACGGAGGAAAAGATTAAAATAGGTATGGAACTCTGTAATGTTAATGATAAAGAAGGGTTATAGTAAAGTAAATAATTTGTTTTTAATTAAAATAATGATTAATTACTGCATGTGCTTTATTAAATTATATTAGCATATTTTTCAAATGATTTTAATCATTAATTCCATTAATTGAAAGCTTATGATAAAATATGCTTAAAAGGTATGTGTTTTCTTTGTAAAATATATAGGCATAAATTTTTAAGGGGGAGATTTCCATGAAGTTTTATATTCAACAAAAAGTATTTTCAATAGGTGACAAGTTCAGTATTAAGAATGTTTTAGGTAATGATGTGTTCAATGTAGAAGGAAAGGTTTTTTCTATGGGAAATAAGCTTAGAATTTATGATATAGATAATAATGAAGTGGTATATATTGAACAAAAGTTATTTAAGCTACTTCCGGAATATAGTATATATTTAAAGGGAAACTATGCTGCCAGAGTGAAAAAAGAATTTACTTTCTTTAGTAACAAGTTTGATATAGATAGTAATATGGGTAATTTCTCCATAGAGGGAGACTTTTTTGCTCATGATTTCTCCATAATGAAAAATGGGAGCACAGTTGCGCAAATAAATAAGAAATGGCTTTCTTTTGGAGATACTTACGAAATCGACATCAGTGAACAAGAAAATTATGAATTTATACTATCACTGGTAATTGTAATTGATCAAGTATTACATGATAATAAGAGGAGAAATAATGGGTAAACACTATTAATATTGGGTTTTCTAGTAAAACTTAATTAGAAAGGATTTATTCATGTTATTTAGAATGCTATAATATATTTGATAAATAAGAGATTAGAGGTGCATTTATGACTAATGATGAAATTTATAAACGTATAATAGTTATGACTAGTGTTAAAACTGCAAAAAGTTTTATTCAAACTTGTGATATAAGTAAGGGTGACCTAGGCAAACTTTGTAAGAGGTACAATGTGTTTGTAGAAGGTAAAGCTACTAAGGAAGAAATAATTGATAGATTTATAAGTGAAACCTTGGGTGTAAAATTAAAAAAGAAGTCAATTAATAGGTACAACACTAAATAGGTGGCAAAGTAATTAAAAAGGGCCTATAAATGAGCTAGGATGCATAAATAACTTTATTTTATAAAATAATACCTATGAGGTGAAAGTAATGAAGTTATTTATACCGTATGTTGCATACATAGACCCTAAAATTTTAAAGTATGATGCAGGTAAAAAAGTTATAAAATATTTAGAAGATTTAAAAGTGCCAATAGTTAATTCTAAAAAAGTGGTAATAGATTGTGGATCACCTGAGAAAAACTATGCGATGGCTAAAAAGACAATTCTTTTTACAGTAAATTCACAAAAAAAGTTAGTGAGTTGTAGACCCTCTGCAGATTATCAATTTTCATTATCAAGTTCTTGTCCTGCTAATTGTGAATATTGTTATCTCCAGACGACTCAAGGTGAAAAGCCTTTTATGAAAGTGTTCTTAAATATTGAAGAGATTTTGGAAGTTATTCAAAATTACATAGATAATAATACGCCAAATATTACTACCTTTGAATGTGCAAGTATAACTGATCCTATTGCTCTTGAGCATCTAAGTGGGAACTTAGAAAAATGCATAGAGTTTTTTGGGCAAAGTTCCAAGGGCAGACTTAGGCTTGTAACTAAATTTGATGATGTTGATTATTTTTTAAAGTTAAACCATAATAAGCACACAAAGTTTAGGTTTACTTTAAACACACACTACGTAATAAATAACTTTGAACACAATACTTCTATGTTTCATGAGAGAATAGAAGCAGTTAAAAAAATTGCTACTGCAGGGTACCCCATAGGGTTTATAATTGCGCCTATTATGATATATGATAATTGGAAGGCTGAATATAAAGAATTATTTGAAAAACTGAAAATAGCATTAGAGGATTATAATGAAGAAGTAAGCTTTGAGCTTATTCAACATAGATTTACTAAAACAGCAAAGGACTTAATAGTTCAAAGGTTTAAAAATACTAAGCTTGACCTAAATGAAGAAACGCGACAATTAAAGTGGGGACCCTATGGTAAGTTTAAGTATGTATATAAAAAACCAGATAGTGAGGATATTAAAAATTACATCACAGAACTGATAAATAATAATTTTCATCAGGCAGTAATTGAATATTTTACTTAATGTTTTTTTGAAACATAGAAATTACCAGCAGGGAATGAAGTCAAATACAGTAGCTTAAAAGGCAAAAATAACAATATTAAGCATCTAACTTTTCGTTGGATGTTTTTTTGTCTTACTTAAAGTATTTAAATATTGATTTAAATCACATATTCATAAAAAGATAAGAGATATAATAATCCTATAGTAAAGAACGTTAAGCATGATGACAACTAGTAATTGTTAAATGCTTAATAGGAAAACCAAGAAAAAATAAGGAGGCTACTCATGAATAATAAATTTAAAACACAAGATGCCATAGGACAAATAGTTACTGTATTTCCAGGTGCAAGCGAAATATTTTATAAATACAATATAGATTTTTGTTGTGGAGGAGATAGACCACTGAGCCTAGCAATAAATACACAGGGTCTTGACGAGAGTAGAATAATTGAAGAGTTAAATATTAAATATCAAGGGTTTACAGAAAATAATGAAAAATTCACGGATTGGGCAAAAGAAAGTCCAAGTAAATTAATAGAATATGTGATAAATACCCACCATTCCTATCTAAATATGGAACTGTCCAAAATATCAGAATTAATTCTAAAAATATTAAATGTGCATGGTAAAAATCATGAAGAATTATTTAGGGTACACAAATTATTTAATAATTTAAGGACAGAATTAGAGGGTCATTTAGTGAAAGAGGAAGAGCTTCTATTTCCTCTTATAATACAGTATGAAGAGGAAAAAGATGAAAACACTAAGGCTGCTGCATTAAAACTTATAGAAGATTTAGAAGCGGAGCATACTGGAGCAGGAGATATTTTGAAGGAGTTAAGAGAAATTACTGATCATTACAATGCACCAAAAGATGCATGTGCAACTTTTGAATTTGCTTATAAGAAATTATGTGAGCTTGAATCAGATTTATTTCAGCACATACACCTAGAAAATAATATATTATTCAATAATTTTTAAGCGTGATAACAACTACTAACAATTATCTATAAAAGAGAAATGTTAATAAATCAGTATAAAGACCTAGTCTTTATACTGATTTATTTTTCTATTCATTGATAACTTTGGTAAATTAAAATTGTTAGAAAAAACTAAAGTTATAAGCAGAATATGTCGAAATATGATTATAAACAATATTCTAAGTATTAGTAAAACAAAAGTTTTTAATAGAAAAGGGAGTTTTAGAATTGGAGTACATGAAAATTGAAACATTAAAAAGCTATAAGAATACAATATTAAAGACTGCCACTTTGCTGTTTATTATTCTTTCTTTGTTTTATATAGGAATTTACTCTGTTATTGAGTATAACAAAATTAAAGTTGAAAGCAATTTACTGAATTTAGAAGTGTACTATCTTATAGATAAGGATAATAATAAAGAACGGATTTTTATGTATGAAAATCATAAGGGTGAGAATTTTAAAAGTAATTTTCAAACTGAATGGAATAGAATAAATGAAGCTGAAGACGGTCAATTTAAAGGGGAAAACGGAACATTTACATTTAGTACATTAGTTCCAAAGAATTTACAGGCCAGTAATCTTCAATCAAGTAGAAAGTCCTACAAAGTTATTTCTTATTTACCGTTTAGTGAAAGTGAAAAATATTATAATACAAGTCTACTATTTTCAGTTTTAGGGAAATTATCTATGAAACTATATATTTTTGCAATAAGTGGAATTATCAGTATCATCATTGCTATACTAGCAGCTACAAGCAAAGCTTCAAATGATAGAATTAAATTTTTTGCAGAGATTGACACCATGACAGGAGCTTTAAATAGAAGAGCGGGAATTGATAAACTTGAGGATATATTTAATAGATCAAAGCAATATAGAGAAAAGATAAGCATTTGTTTTATTGACATTAATGGGTTAAAAGATGTTAACGATAATTTAGGGCATACTGCGGGCGATGAGTTAATAAAAACTTCTATGGACATTTTAAAAAAATCCATTAGAGATATAGACTTTGTTATAAGACTTGGTGGTGATGAATTTTTAATTGTTTTTCCTAAAACAGAAGCTAAAGACGCAGAAGCGGCATGGAACAAAGCTGTGATTGGCTTTGATAAAATTAATGATGAAGAAAATAGAGAATACTTAATAAGTATAAGTCACGGTATAGCAGAATATACTCCGCAAGCTAAAAACTATCTAGATGAGTTAATTAGTGAAGCCGATAAAAAAATGTATGATGAGAAAAGAGAAATCAAGAAAAATATTAAGGTAATTAAAAACAAGCAAGCATAGGCAGTGGTTATTGCTTAAATAATAATTTCTGTAATCAATACAAAGAACCTACAAGTCATTGTAGGTTCTTTGTATTGATTATTCTATAACAATATCTTCTAGCCTTAAAATTCCTAGAGGATTTAGGCGTGCTCCTAATACACCAGGATTAGTAGCTACAGCTACTTGAGGGTGATGTAAAAAAATCCAAGGACTTTCGTGAACAATCTTCTTTTGAATATCCTCATACAATTTAATACGCTTTAGTGGGTTTATTATTTCTTTTGCAGTATTCATCATTACTAAAACGTCCTCATTGCTATATCCTGTAAAGTCTGTATAATTTGTTAAGTTAAAATTAGGCTGAAGGAAGTTATCGGCATCACCAGTATCGGCAATCCACCTACTTATAAATAAATCACTATGAGGAATACTTTCAAAATATTTATCAGCAGCAACCTTTTGAATTAAGCAGTCAATTCCAACTTTCTTCAAATCTTCAAGTACATATTGTGCAATTTTATTAAACACTGTATCGCTGCTACCTTCCCTTATAAGTAACTTAAGGTTTAGCGCCGATATTATTCTTTTTTTAGTAATTAAATCCTTGACCATAGTAGGGTTGTAATCGAAAGAAGGTAAGTATTTATTATCAATTATACTAGGTGGAAAAGGACCCTTTGATTCTATGGCCATGCCACCTAAAATTTCATTAATGATTCTTTTTCTATCAATAGCATGGTTTAATGCCCTTCTTATTTCTTCATCTTGAACAAGTGGAGAATTGCTTTTTAAATTGAAACCTGCATAATAAGTTCCCATAACATCTTTCATTTTAACTGAGGATGATTCAGCTTGTTTTAAACTCTCCATAAGAGTTTTATTATCTACTGTAATGAAACTATAGGTTTTATTTAAAAACTTCTCTACTACATCATCAGGCTTAAACTCAATTTCCACTTTGTCTGCATAAGGAGCTCCACCAAAGTAATCTTTAAAAGCGGTGAGAGTACAGCCATCAGTTCTTACTTCATCTAAAATAAATGGACCGCAACCTACAATTTTACCCTTTTCAATTTCTTCTTTTGCTATGATAGAGCAGCAGTATTGCCCAAGGTTTAATAAGAAGCCTGTATAGGGAACAGTAAGTTTTAGAGAAATTCTATACCTATCTAGAACTTTTATTCCAATAACTTCTTTAGCATGTCCCTTTAAATACTCGGAAGCACCTTCTATATTTTCAAGAAACCAACTATTAGGTGATTTACATTTGGGGCTTAAAATTCTTTCATAGGAATATTTAATATCTGCTGATGTAAGTTCGCGTCCATTATGAAATTTTGCACCTTTTCTTAAATTAAAAACCCAAGTTAAATGATCTTCTTCTACATACCAGCTTTTTGCTATACCAGGAGAAATTTCTCCTGAAGAACCAATAGTTAGCAGGGCGGCATGGGCATTTACAATTACTTGTCCACTCTCTTGATCAATGGCAAGGGCTGGATCAAAACCAAGTGGCACACCATGCAAACAGGTTTTTAAAATGGACTCTTCTTTATTAATGATAGGAATTTCATCAAGCAATTTGTCGGAGATATATTTTAAATCCTCTGAAACATCCCAAAGGACATTAAGAGAAGTTTTTGTATACTGAGTATTTAATGAGGCTGATTCCACAATTGATAGTAATTTCTCAGAAGTATGGTTCATCTCTTCAGTGGAGCTTATAACATTTTCTAAATTTTCAGTTTGACTTTCTAGCGCAAGATTTATTTCTGCTGTTACATCAGTACTAGTTTGTACTGCTTTTATTATATTGTGGAAAACCAGCATAGTATTATTAGCTATTTCAGTACCTTCTTTTACTTTCTCTGTAGTTTTGTCCATAGCACGTATTGTATGAGTAATGCTTGTATTGATTTCCTTTATGGTCTTTGAAATAAATCCAGCAGATTCTACGCTTCTCTCGGCTAGTTTTTTAACTTCTTGAGCTACTACAGTAAAACCTCTACCAGCCTCTCCAGCTCTTGCTGCCTCAATAGATGCATTTAAGGAAAGTAGGTTTGTATGGTTAGCTATATCTTTAATAACATTTAGCATTTCATTAATATGTGCAGACTTTGTGTTAAGATCCATAACGACTGTTTTTGCATCTTCAACAGAAGAATCTATTTCACTCATGGCTTTAATAGAATTATCTACAGCTTTACTTCCTTCTTGAGCTATTTCCATAGTTTGTTCTGCTATTTGCTTTGAATTTTCGGTGCTGGCTAGCACTTCTTCAGCTAAGGCAGAATAATTAGTAATCTCACTTACCAATTTGTCAATAGAACTCATTTGCACTTCCACATATTGATTGATACTATTTGTAATGCCGATTAGATTCTCAGCGGCGAAACCGGTTTCAGCGATTTTGTTGCTTAATTTATTTACAATACATTTTTGATTATGCTTTAAAACTGCAAATTTGTTTTGAGATGGTAAGTAATTAATCTTATCATTAAGAATATTACTTTCTATAACAATATTACTAGGCTTTGATTTTACTAACTTCCATTTTAGCATTATGTCCCTCCTTAAATGTAAACAATACTTTTATAAGCAATTGTATATATATAGTATTAGACAAATTAATGAAAAGGTCAATAGAAGTATTAAATAATTTAAGGTATTATGGATATTTATTACAATAAATGGGATTAATTTAAAGAAGTATATATTATAATTTACATAAGTATTAACTTTAAAGGGTTCATTAAGGTTCCTTTTCCTATAAGTTCTAAAAAGTTTTCTCTAGGAATATGAACTGCCCCTAAACTTTCTAGATGGGTGGTGTGAACCTGGCAGTCAATTAGAAGAAAGCCCTTTTCTTCTAATAATTTGCTAAGAGTAATAAAGGCTACCTTAGAGGCGTTATCCATAATTGAAAACATAGATTCACCAAAAAAACATTTTCCAATGCTTATGCCATATAATCCGCCAACTAATTTGCCTTCATACCAAGTCTCTACGGAATGAGCAAAACCAAGTTCATGAAGCTTGCAGTAAGCTTCAATCATTTCATCTGTGATCCAGGTGCCTGTTTCCTTTCTAACATTAGAACAATTAGATATAACATCTCTAAAACAAGTATCAAAGGAAATTGTATATGTATTTTTCTTAAGTAATTTTTTCATAGAGTGAGAAATTTTAATATGCTTTGGGTAAACAACAAATCTTGGATTAGGCGACCACCAAAGTATAGGCTCATCGTCTGAGAACCATGGAAATATACCCTTAGAATATGCAAGCAATAGTCTTTCAGGGGATAGATCACCTTCTATGGCTAAAAGTCCATCCTCTTCAGAAAGAGATGGGTGGGGAAATACTAAATCATTTGACAATCTATAAATCGGCATAATACACTCCTTTTGGTACGATAGAAATATTTTAATAGTTTGAAAAGCATAACACAATAGTTTCCTAAAACCCTGATAGTTTTTTAGGACCATGCAAAAACTAAAAATTCTATCTATATATAGTTTGTAGTAAAGCAAATTGTAATATTATTTTAAATTATAACATAAGTAATATTAAGGGAAGGTGATATTATGTTTTTTGAGGAAACAATTTATAAAGAATACAAGCATATTGTTACAAAAGCTTATGAACTGTATGATGCGCAACCGGTTAAGAGACTTGAATATGTAAAGAAAAGTGTTCCTATAGATATATATAATATGTTTTTATTGGAAACATTGCAGTGGGAACTTTGTATTCTATCTTCAAAAAGACTTGATTTTAAAGGTGAGCAATTAGAACTTATATGTAGGGTTTTAGCAGAAAGTATAGCACATCTTGAAAACGAAACTAAAGTTGAATTTCCACAATACATTATGGGACCTGATTAATAAGAGATAAGTTATAATATATATTCAGTAACTGCTATAGAAAGACTAGAGTATTAAGTGCCATGGTTGAAGGCTTCAATCATAGCACTTTTTTATATAACAACCATAGGAAGTGGATTAAAAAGCACATTGCGGAGCATCCTAAAAAAGAGTGATAGTGGCATAATTATTATAATGGTATAAATGTACATTTTTCAGAAAAAGCTATATTAATATTTTGAGAGGGTGTTTTATATGAAGCTATCTTATAAAGAAAGAATTAATAACATAAAACCAATAGTTGTAGTAAGTAGGTGTTTAGGGTTCGAAGGTTGTAGATATAATGGTCAAATGGATAGTAGTCATTTAGTAGAAAGTTTAAAGGACTTTGTTGATTTTATAACGGTGTGTCCAGAGGTTGAAATAGGACTAGAAACACCTAGGGAAGCTATAAGATTGGTTAAAGAAGATGAATATACGCCTATAAAATTGTTGCAACATAGTACTGAAAGAGAATTAAGTAAGGAGATGTTTGAATTTGGAGAAGCGTTTCTTTTAAATCTTCCCAAAGTGGATGGCTTTATACTAAAGAGTAGATCACCTTCCTGTGGTATAAAAGAGGTGAAAATTTATAAGAGCATGGAAAAGGGCTCGGCCTCAGTTAAAGGAAAAGGAATTTTCGCAGGAATTGTAATGGATAAGTTCCCAAGTTTGCCTATTGAAGACGAGGGGCGCATTAAGAATTATAATATAAGACAACACTTCTTAACAAAATTATATCTTATGAAGAATTTTAGAGTGATAAAGGAAAGTCTGCTTATAGAAGATTTAATAGAATTTCATAGCAGCAATAAACTCCTTTTTATGTCATACAATCAAAAGCAGCTAAAAATATTAGGAAACATTTTAGGCAGTCCTGGGGAATTAGGTGCGCAGAAGGTCTATGAGGAGTATGAAAAAAACCTTGCACTAGCCTTAAATAAGCTACCAAGATATACTTCAAATATAAATGTGCTTACAAGGTCTATGGGTTATTTTTCAGATAAGCTAACACATAGAGAAAAGAAATTTATTTTAGACACCATAGAACAATATAGAGAAAGTAAAGTGCCTTTTAGTGTGCCACTTTATGTTATAAAATCCAATGCCATACGTTTTGAAGAGAGAAACCTTATGAATCAAAGTTTTTTTGAACCTTACCCCTTAGAATTAGACAATGTTACTGATTCAGGGAAGGGTGTAGATAAATAAAATAACCTTGCTAGAGTGAAAGCACTTATTACTTACACATATATTATGTTTTATAAAACTACTGAATAAATCTCCTCTATATGGACATAATTCCTAATAAGGAGGGGTAAAATGAAAAATAGGAAAATTTTATACTTAATGTTAATTGCACTAGTAATTACTTTCTTTAGTGCTAGTTATTCTCTTGTCTACTATATAAGCGCAAATGGAGTAAAAATTGAAGCTTCCGGTACCTTGCCATATATAAAGCTTACTACTAAAAAAAATAGTGATAGTGAAAAAGATAAGCTACTACAAACATCAGTAACTACTAATTTGGGTAAGGGAGCTCAGGATATAAAATTTGTCTTTAAGATTAAATATAAGGATAAAGAAGTAAGGAATATGGTGCTAGAAAAACACTTTAATGATCCCACTGTACCTAATAAGAGAACAGTATCAGAACTAAATGAATTTTTTAAAAGGCAAGGTTACGTAATTGAAAACATGAATAATAATGAAATAGTTTTTGTTAATAATAGTGGTAGGTATAGCTATAAACCCAATAGATACTTTATAGGAGTATACAATGAGCTGGTGACAATTTACAAAACTGATAAAAATGGAGACATAATAGCTCATAAACTATTTAATTCTAATGAACATGAAGCACAGGATAACAAGCAAAGATATGATTTTAATGCAGAGGAAAAAGGGAAACCACAACATGTGAGAATAGATGAGCTTAATGAAAAGGACGGCTTGGTTGATGATTTAACTCGTGGTATGAAATACCATAAAGACAGTGATTCTAACAGTGAGCAAGGAGACATCGAAGCAGAGGGAAAAGGCGAATTCAAAGATCCGGAAAAGGCTTTTGATTATGCAAAAGGTCTACTAAAGTCCTAATACTTTCACATAAAATTAATTAACTATCTTTCGTGATGAATCGTGGTTAAAAAATGAGCTAAAAACCTTAAGAAAGTTAAATTTCTTAAGGTTTTTAACTTATTTAGCCAATACTTTGAAAAATCTATGAAGGGCAATTAATGTTGCAGCACAAAATGTTACTGTTTAACCTATAAAGATCTAATGTAAAATTGTTAAGAGTTAGAGATTTCCATTCTTAATTGTTGAATTAATGGCGGTTAAATGGTAAAGTATTATATAGTCGCTATAAAAGCGAAGTGTAAAAATTAATAATTGTTGGCACACTTAGAAAGCAACAAGGAGAGAATATTATGTATGAATATATAAAAGGAATTTTTGTGGGTATTAATAAAGACTACATCGTAGTGGATAATAATGGAATGGGCTACAAAATATACACCTCTGGAAGTACTATAGCAAAGATGCCTAAAACTAATGAGAATGTGTTATTGTATATAAAGCAAATTGTTAGAGAAGATTTTATTGGCTTATATGGATTCTTAACAAAAGATGAGATAGAGATGTTTAGTCTGGTAATCAGTGTCAATGGAGTAGGGGCAAAAGCGGCATTATCACTACTTTCTATTTGTAGTGTGTCAAGTTTAAAATATGCTATTGTATCTGGAGATGAAAAAACTATTGTTAGGGCACCAGGCATAGGGAAGAAAATTGCCCAAAGAATAATTTTAGAGCTCAGAGAAAAAATTCATATTGAACAGTCTATGGATAACAATTTATCACAGATTTCAGGTAGTGATTTAATAGAGGATAGAAAGCTTATAGAGGTTTTAGGAGCGCTTATTTCACTTGGATATTCCGAAAAGGAAGCAGAAAAAGCGTTAAAAGTTGCAAATAAAGAACAATCACTTGAAAATATGATTAAGGATTGTTTGAAATACTTAATGAACTAAGGTGGTAGTATACAATGGATGATATTGAGGAAAGAATTATTACAGCTTCTATAATTCAAGAAGATGTAGATGCAGAATACTCCCTAAGGCCACAAAAGCTTAGAGAGTATATCGGTCAATCCAAGGTAAAAGAGAAATTGGATATATTTATTAAAGCAGCTCAGAATAGAGAAGAAGCTCTTGATCACGTACTTTTATATGGACCTCCTGGGCTTGGTAAGACAACGCTTGCTAATATTATTGCAAAGGAAATGAAGGGAAACTTAAAAGTAACCTCCGGACCTGCCATTGAAAGAGCTGGAGATTTAGCATCTATTTTAACTAGCCTTAGTGATTATGATGTGCTTTTCATTGATGAAATACATAGGCTTAATAGAGCTGTGGAAGAGATATTATATCCTGCTATGGAGGATTATGCACTAGATATTGTAATTGGAAAAGGTGCTTCAGCAAAATCTATTAGACTAGACTTACCAAGATTTACTCTTATCGGCGCAACCACTAGAATTGGATTGTTAACGGCACCTCTTCGCGATAGATTTGGTGTGCTAAGTGCCATGGAATACTATACTGAAGAGGAGTTAAAGGAAATAATAATTCGGTCCTCTTCCATCTTAAAAGTAGATATTACAGAAGATGCAGCAGTGGAAATTGCTAGACGTTCTAGAGGGACTCCAAGAATTGCTAATCGCCTACTTAAGAGGGTTAGGGATTATTGTGATGTTAAGGGAAATGGAATAATTGATTTGAATTTAGCAAAGGCAGCTGCAGAGCTCCTAGAGATAGATAATGAAGGCTTTGATAGAATTGATAATAAGATGCTTGAAGCTATTATAGATAATTTTAAAGGCGGTCCAGTGGGTATAGAGACTTTATCCTATTTTGTAGGAGAAGAGTTAGGGACTTTAGAAGATGTCTATGAACCTTATTTAATACAAAAAGGCTTCATAATAAGGACTCCAAGGGGGCGGATTGCCTCTGAAAAGGCCTATAAACATTTAAATAGGCCTATAAAAAAGTCTAATAGCCATGAAAACCTTAAACAATTTACTGTATTTGATAATGAACACAATGAAGACTAATTGATTTTACATAAAGAAAGGGTGTAGTTTATTGAAAGTAAAGGATTTTAATTTTGACTTACCAGAAGAGCTTATTGCACAACATCCACTAGAAAAAAGAGATGAGTCAAGGCTTATGGTACTTAATAAAACTAGTAAAGAAATAGAACACAAGCAATTCAAGAATATAATAGAGTACTTAAATCCAGGAGATTGCTTAGTGCTAAATGATACTAGAGTTTTACCTGCAAGACTTTTAGGTGTGAAAGAAGGAACAGGGGGCAAGATGGAATTTCTCCTCCTTAAGAGAATAGATAAGTACCACTGGGAAACCTTAGTTAAACCTGGGAAGAAAGCAAAGATTGGTACTAGATTTAATTTTGGAGATGGAGAACTGAAAGCTGAGGTTACAAGTATTTCAGAGGGTGGAAGTAGAATAGTAAAATTTGAATTTCAGGGAATATTTGAAGAAGTTTTAGACAAACTGGGAGAAATGCCCCTGCCACCATATATAACTGAAAAACTAGAAGATAAAGAAAGATATCAAACTGTATTTTCAAAAGAAGTTGGATCAGCTGCGGCGCCTACTGCGGGACTTCATTTTACAGAGGACTTATTAAAAAAAATAAAAGACAAGGGTGTTCAAATTGCCTTTGTAACACTACATGTAGGATTAGGTACGTTTAGACCTGTAAAAGCTGAAGCTGTGGAAGAACATGAAATGCATTCAGAGTACTATGTGCTAAATAAAGAAACAGCAGAGGTAATAAATCAGGCGAAAGAAAAGGGTGGCAGAGTAATTGCTGTAGGCACTACTTCTAATAGAACCCTGGAAAGCATAGCAGATGAGAAGGGTAGAGTTTATGAGCAAACGGGATGGACAGATATCTTTATTTATCCAGGATACAAATTCAAAATAGTTGATGGGCTAATAACCAATTTTCATTTGCCAGAATCCACACTAATAATGCTGGTTAGTGCTTTTGCAGGTCAAGATTTAGTTATGAGTGCATATGAGACAGCGGTAAAAGAAAAATACAGGTTCTTTAGTTTTGGAGACGCAATGTTTTTATACTAATCATTTAAAAAACTAATATATTAACTAGTTATTTATGGAAATATGCTGATGAGGAATTAAGAATAAAGGACTAGTTCTTAACTATTGTATAGAAAGAAGGGTAAGTATGTATAAATTACTTAAGAAAAGTGGTAAAGTAAGACGTGGTGAGTTTACAACACCTCACGGTACCATTCAAACACCTGTATTTATGAATGTAGGAACTCTAGCAGTTATTAAGGGTGCTGTTTCTAGCATGGATTTAAAGGAAATCAACTGTCAAGTAGAATTATCTAATACCTATCATTTACATTTAAGGCCTTCAGATAAGGTTGTAAGGCATTTGGGCGGGTTACATAAGTTTATGAAATGGGATAGACCTATTCTTACAGATTCAGGTGGATTTCAAGTGTTTTCTCTTGCAGCTATGAGAAAGATTAAAGAAGAAGGAGTTTACTTTAATTCACATATTGATGGTAAAAAAATATTCATGGGACCAGAAGAGAGTATGCAAATACAAAGCAACTTAGCATCCACCATTGCAATGGCCTTTGATGAGTGTATACCTAACCCATCTACTAGGGAATATGTAGTAGATTCAGTAGCAAGAACTACTAGATGGCTAGAACGATGTAAGATTGAAATGGATAGATTAAATTCTCTTCCTGACACCATAAATAAAAAACAAATGTTATTTGGAATAAACCAGGGTGGAACATATGAGGATATTAGAATAGAACATGCTAAAACTATTAGTAAAATGGATCTAGATGGGTATGCTATAGGAGGCCTTGCAGTGGGCGAGACTCATGAAGAAATGTATAGAACCATTGATGCAGTTGTTCCCCACTTGCCGGAGGATAAGCCAATATATCTTATGGGAGTAGGGCTTCCAAGCAATATTTTAGAAGCTGTATCAAGAGGTGTAGACTTTTTCGATTGTGTATTACCTGCAAGAAATGGAAGGCATGGACATTTGTTTACTAAAGATGGTAAAATAAATATATTGAATGCTAAATTTGAGCTAGATGATGCACCCATTGATGAAGGATGTCAGTGCCCTACTTGCAAAAACTATAGTAGAGCCTACATAAGGCACCTATTTAAAGCTAAAGAAATGTTAGCCATGAGACTTTGTGTACTTCACAATCTATATTTTTATAATAAGCTTATGGAAGATATTAGAAATGCTATTGATAATGATTGTTTTGAAGATTTAAAAGCGGAAAAATTAGCTCAGTGGAATGGAAGAGCGTAAGTATTTACTATAATATGATTACCCTATAAAAGTAAACATAAAGGATATTCTCAATTCCTTAAAAACTAATTTTTATAGGAGAATTATTTTATTATAATTTAAAAAAAATATTGGAAGGAGGGGAAAGCAAATGGCGCAATTAGGAGGCTTAATGCCTATAATATTAATGCTAGCAGTGTTTTATCTAGTAGTATTTATACCAGAAAACAAAAGAAAGAAGAAGTATGCTGCACTTTTAAATAACTTAAAAGTAAATGATGAAGTAATGACTAAAGGCGGTATAATGGGAAAAATCATCAATATTCAAGATGACTACATTATATTGGAGAGTGGTCCAGACAGAGCTAGAATTAAATTAGCAAAAAGCGGAATAAGCACAGTTATAAATTTAAATAGTGCTGAAGTAGTAGAGAAAAAGTAGAGAATTAAGTAATAAAACCCCCTTTTTAATCATAATTAATATTATGGATTTCAACTAAAAACATATTTTTATTGGAATCTGCAGAAAAGGGGGGATATATATGGGAAATAAAGTAAAGTATTCTTATGCTGCAGAAGGAGTGTTTAGAGCTTCAATTTTAACATTAATTGTACTGGTGATTTACTCAGTAGTAACAACATACTTACCAGCCAGTTTAAAGGTAACATCTGTTTTTTATATTGTGCTAACCTTAATTAGTGTGCTTTATGGAGCAGTATTTGCTGCGAAGAAGGCAGGCGAAAAAGGCTGGCTAATGGGTATATTGGTAGCAGCTGCTTACATGTTGATTTTGTACCTAGTTAAAGTTTTTGGTGGTGGCAGTACCGCCATTGGTATGAGGGAAATAACTAGAACTGTTTTAGCTTTGGGTATAGGTGCTCTGTCTGGAATGCTTGGAATAAATCTATAGAAACACTTTATTTAGCTAAGATATTATGTTATAATTTGTAGGTCAACTTTACGAATGGAGGAATAAAAATGAAACATATAAAAACTATAAACAGAACAAACATTAAAGAAAGTCTGAAAAAACCAGGATGTAAGGAATGTGCTAATTCATGTCAATCAGCATGTAAAACTTCTTGTACAGTGGCTAATTTAGCTTGTGAGAATTAATATTATTAATGGGGCAGTAACTCAGGGTTACTGCTTTAAATTTAGTTAGGAGGAAAAAACTTGTCGCTAATTCATAAATTTGTTCAAGATAATGAATACTATGTAATTGATGTAAATTCTGGAGCACTACATGTAGTTGATGAAATAGTTTATGATCTTTTAGATGAAACTTCGCTTAGAGAAAAAAAAGACTTGATAGAAATTTTTAAACATAAATATAAGGTTGAAGATATTGAGGAAGTGTATAACGAAATTCAGAGCTTGATTCAAGGGGAAATGCTATACACTGGAGATTTATACGAAGCAATTGCAATGAACAGTGGACAAACAGAGTCCTACATAAAGGCTTTGTGTCTTAATATAATACATGATTGTAATTTAAGATGTAAATACTGTTTTGCTGATGAGGGTGAATATCATGGCTCTAGGAAAGCAATGTCAGCAGAA
>CALJTN010000330.1 GCA_937976175.1 uncultured Clostridiaceae bacterium
ATAAACCTAGAGGAAAGAATAGCTGTTTTTTATGGTAAGGTACACAATACTTATTATATTATAGATAATAAAGGTGTATTACTAGAAAAAAGGTCTAATATTAAAGGTATGGACTTAGTAAATTTGGTTGGATTCAATTATGATAAAGCTGAAGTTGGGAGTTTAATTGTATCAGAAGACCATAGGAAAATTGATATTGCAAATGAAGTAACAAATGTTATTAATGATTATAGAAAGGCTAGCAACCATAGTAAGATCTCTATGGTCGATGTAAGTAGTGTACTGGATGTGAAGATTTTCTCTGAAAACATGTGTATTAAAGTTGGAACTACAGAAGACCTAAGAAACAAGTTTAATAAGGCAATTAATATTATTTCGCAGCCACAATATAAAGGTGCAAAGGGTTATGTGGATGTTAGTTTTAAAGGCAATCCAGTTGTTTTTATAGAAGGTCAGCCATAATAGAAATAATAATCATTATCTCCCTAGAAAAGAGCAAGGAGGAAGCCTATGAAGGAGTTTAGATCCCAAATATCCATTGGTGTAATATGTGTACTATTAGGATTTATGATAACTTACCAATTCAAAATGATAAGCAAACAAAGCACAGTAGTAGATGCTAATAAGAATACACCGAATATTATAACTGAAAATGAACAATTAAAAAAACAAAAAGAAGAGCTTAAAAAAAAGATAGATGAATTAGATGCTAAAACCACGGATTATGAAAATGCTGCACGGGGAAGAGATGAGCAGAGTGAACTATTATACAAAGAATTGGAAGAAACGAGAATACTCACTGGAGGAACCGAAGTAGAAGGTGAAGGTATGATAATTTATATAACGCCTAAGAGTAACATTTTTGGCAGTGGACCCGAAGATCAGCTCATAAACGATACAGATTTAGTTCATATAGTAAATGAATTGAATGCGGCAGATGCAGAGGCTATTTCTATTAATGATATTAGGCTAACTTCTCGTAGTGGTATAAGAAATGCCGGAAATGCAATTATTATAAATGGTGAAAGAATTTCTTATAACAAAAGAATTACTATTAACGCAATTGGAAAAAAGGACATACTAGAAAGTGCTATTAGTTTTCCAGGAGCAATTCCACAAAGTTTGAGTCAAACCTGCGATATTAGCATGGAGAAATCAAATAAAATTAAAATTCCCAAATATAACAAAACCTATAAATTTGAGTTTGCTAGGCCAATAGAAAAGAAATAGAGGTGATTAAGTGGTTGCGTTTGTAGGATTATTAATAGGTATTATACTAGGAATTGTATGGAATGTTAATATTCCAGTTAAATTCTCCCCATATATTTCTGTAGCAATTTTTGCATGTTTAGATTCTGTTTTTGGAGCGCTAAGGGGATCTATTTCTCATAATTTTAGAGCAGATATTTTTATATCCGGTTTTTTTGGCAATGCAGCCTTAGCTGTAGCTATGGTTTACCTAGGAGATAAATTAGGAATACCAATTTATCTGGCTGCTGTTATTGTATTTGGAGGAAGAATATTTGACAATTTTGCAATTATTAGACGGCTTTTAATAGACAAAACCAAGTCCCACTCATGAGGTGATTAAATGAAGAATAATGAAGCTACCATATTTGTTTTTATTGCTTCAATAATTATAGGACTTCTTATAGCTATGAATATTGGTTTTGAAGAGAAAAATAATTTTCTAGATGTGAAGCAGTATGATGCAGCTTATAATGAAAGAAATAAATTATATTCTGAATTAAATAATTTAAAAGAGCAATACTATAATACCTATTCAAAGCTTCAGAAATATGATCGAAGTGACGAAAAAAAATATGAAGTTTTAGATGAAATTCAAAAAGAAGTTAGTTATAATAATCTAATATTAGGAAAAAGTGATGTAGAAGGTCCAGGGGTTAAAATTACATTAGAGGATGGTACAGGTAATTTTGATGAGTACCCTAGTATGTGGCAATTAATTCATGACTTTGATATTATTCGAGTAATAAACGATCTTCGAAGTGCAGGAGCAGAAGCTATATCTGTAAATGGTCAAAGGATTATTTATGATAATTATGGATTATGTGCTGGTTCTAATGTTGATTTAAATGGCATTAAGATTGTAGCCCCTTTTTATATTAGTGCCATAGGAAATCAAGATGTGCTCTATAACTATTTAACGCTAGAACAGACCCATGTAAAATCATTAAAGCTACGAGAAGTGAACATTAGTGTTGTTAAATTAGATAATATAAAAATATTAGCATATACAGGTAACTTTAATTACAAGTATATGAGACTTGCAAGCAAAAAAGATTAATATAATTAAAAATCACATAAAAATATAAAAATATTGAAGGAGTTTTTCGCTTCAATGAAGAATTAAAGGGTATATAGACATAATAATTTATAATTGTTTTTTTACCCAAGATAAAAGCGAGGAGGGGCGGGTAGTTGGCAATTGGAGAAGCTTATAGAACAGTAAAAGGTGGAATTTCGGAAGATGTAACATTAATATGCGTTTCTAAGACTAGGCAAATAGATGAAATGAAGGAAGCGTATGCTTGTGGAGCTAGAGATTTTGGTGAAAATAAAGTGCAAGAACTAATTGGAAAATATGATAGCTTAGGCCTTGATACTAGGTGGCACTTTATAGGACATTTACAGACAAATAAGGTAAAATATATTGTTGGAAAAGTTCATCTTATTCATTCTTTAGATAGTATACGCTTGCTACAGGAGATTGAAAAGCGTTATTCTGCTAAAAATGAAATTGCTAATTTATTAATTCAAGTTAACATAGGGAAAGAAAGTACAAAGACTGGTGTAGCTGTTGAAGAAATAGATGCGATAATAAAAATTGCTGAGGAATGTAAAAATATAAAAATTAAAGGTCTAATGGCTACAATTCCAATTGGTGACGAAGAAAATTGTAGAAGGTACTTTGCCCAAATGAAAGATATATTTGATAATTTAAAAACCTTTAAATATAAAAATGTTTCTATGGAGTTTCTATCCTTAGGCATGAGTGGGGATTTTCAAATTGCCTTAGAAGAAGGCTCTAATATGATAAGGCTAGGAGAAGTAATATTTGGTTTGCGAGATTATAAAAAACTGGAGGTATAAAAATGGCAAGTAAAGTAATAAATAAGGTTATGGGTTTTTTAGGTATGGAAGAGGAAGCTGTAGATGAAATTCAAGAGCAAGAGAATGAAGATGGAAGCATGGACATTGAATCTTTAATGACTGCAAACAAAAAACAAAGTAAAGTAGTGAATATACATACTACAACATCTACAAAAGTGGTTATTATAAAACCTGAGGATTTCGATGAAGCAACAATAATTTGTGACAACTTAAAATCTAGAAAAATTCTAGTGGTTAACACTACAGCGTTGGAGCCTAAAATTGGGCAACGATTATTAGATTTTATTGGAGGCGCATGTTACTCTTTATGTGGTGACCTTCAGCAAGTAGAAAAAGGAGTATACATAATATCGCCCTCTAATATAGAAATTGATAATGAGTTAAAAAATGAATTGAGCTCCAAGGGGATTTTTAATTGGAATAAGTAAAACATAATAATGAGAAAAATAAGCATAGCGATGAATGACTGTTATGTACCTTATAGGAAATAGGAGGGTATTAAATTTGTATAGATTTATTGAGTTAGTTTTTAATGTGTTAGAGATTGCAATCTTTGCTGAAGTGGTTTTATCTTGGGTTTATGCTAAACGTACAAATCAATATATAGAATTATTGCATAAAATCACAGAACCGCTTTTAGAACCGGGTAGGAGGATTCAAGCTAAATACTTTAATAATACCATGATAGATTTCTCACCAATAATTGCACTATTTATTTTAATGGTTTTAAGACGAATTGTGTTTGGTATATTGAGAATAATATATTAAGGGAAGACTTAAATGGATAAAAAATATTTTTTAAACAGTATAAGCTGCGAAGATAAGAATCTAATTTCTAGCATATTTAATAAAATGCAAGTAGCAGAAAAAACAAATAAAGTGGTATTTACTAATGAGTTTTTATCCCCAAGCCTATGGAACCAAATTTCAGCTATTTGTGAAAACTATGAAGTGAAAGCATATAACTATGGTATATTTAAGGATGCTGATAGGAGAATGTTATCATTTTCTTACAGAAAAGAACCTGCAATATATCCTATAGATTTGTTGCAAATAAGTAATAAATCCAAGTTTTCAAAGCTTGACCATAAAGACTACTTAGGTGCAATGATGTCACTTGGCATTAAACGAGAAAAAGTGGGTGACTTAGTAATTGTGGATACAGTCTGCTACGCACCGGTTTGTAGTGATGTTAGTAATTACATAATTAATAATTTAAATACCATAGGAAATTGTCCATGTGAGGTTACCCAGCATGATTATATGGGAGGAAATCTTCCAGAACGAAAATTTGAAGAAAAAATTATTATATCTACATCACTACGTCTTGACGGAATGGTTTCAGGAATATGCAATATATCTAGAAATAATTCAGTTGAACTAATTTCTAGCGGCAAAATATTAGTAAATTACTTTCCATGTTTAAAAAAAGATAAACTTATAAAAATTGATGATATCTTAACAATTAGAGGATATGGGAAGTTTAAGGTCGGAGAGAGTATAGGTAGCACTCAGAAGGAACGTTTGAAAATTGAAATAAGACAATATATTTAACTAAGGGGGGAATAAAATGAGAATAACATCTATGGATATTAATAATAAAGAGTTCAAAAAAGGCTTAAGAGGATATAACGCTGACGAAGTTGATGAGTTTTTAGATAAGGTAGCAGAGGAGTATGAAATTATATATAAAGAAAACTCAACACTTAGAGAGAGAACGAGCTTTTTAGAAGAAAAGTTGGAACATTATGCAAAAATAGAGTCTACAATTCAAAACACATTACTGCTAGCTCAAAATGCAGCAGAACAAGCAAAGTTTTGTGCTCAAAAGGAATCTGAATTAATTATTAAAAACGCAAATGAATCTTCTCAAAGAATGGTAGATAAGGCTCATAATGATGTGCTAAAGATAAATGATGAATATGAAAAAACCAAACAAGAATTTTCAAAATTTAGAACAAAATTTAGGGGTTTTATGAATAGTCAAGTTGAGATGTTTGAAAATTTAGAAAATGACTATTTTAAAAATTATAATATTGGTAATGAAGTTAAGGATAAAAAAAGTGAGAGAGAAGCTGATTTGGGGGCACAGTATTCTAATTTAACGCTGAAAAGCATTGAAGAAGAAGATCTTCATATCAACGAACTAGAAGAAATAAAAAGCTTTTTTGCAAAATAGTAAAAACCTAAAAATCTCACTCCTAGAGTGAGATTTTTTATGTAGGAGATGTGGTATAATATATTAGGTGATTTTTATAAGGCATTGACACCATGAAAGAAAGAACTATGGTCGGTGAAGAAAGCAATTATTAGGCACTTAAGAGAATAACAAGGAGGAATAGAGAAGTGAATATAGGTATTATCGGAGCAATGAAGGAAGAGGTTGAATTTTTAATTAGGGATATGGACTTTGAAAGAAAAGAAGTAAAGGCCAAAATGGAATTTAGCCTGGGCATTATACATAATAAAAATGTAGTTATAGTTACAAGTGGCATAGGCAAAGTTAATGCAGCGGTATGTACACAAATATTAATTGATGATTTTAATGTGGATTATATTATAAATGTAGGTATTGCGGGAGGCACTAAAGAAAACATATACCCTGGAGATGTTGTAATAGGAGAAAATTTAGTGCAACATGATATGGATACTTCTGCATTTGGTGATAAAATTGGTCAAATTCCAAGACTAAATACTTTTGATTTTAAATGTGACAAAAAACTAATAGAGCATGCAATAGAAGCATGTAAGGATATAAAAGGTCATAATCATTTTATAGGAAGAATTGTATCTGGGGATCAGTTTATTGCTAACATAGACAAAATAAAATGGCTTAATTCAGAGTTTCAATGTCTGGCTTGTGAAATGGAAGGAGCTAGTATAGCTCAGGTTTGTTATTTAAATGAAATTCCATTTATTATTATTAGATCTATATCAGACAATGCAAACAATGGAGCTCATATGGATTATGAAAAGTTTAAGGATATTGCTGTAGAGAATTCTACAAACATTTTGAATAATATGTTGAAATTAATTTAGGAGCTTTGCATATGGAAAAGTTATTAGTTCATAAGAGCAACGGGTTAGATTTAAAGGTGAAGGTTAAAGATATAGTTATTGGCGGAGACGCAAAAGTCATAATATCAGGTCCTTGCTCAGTGGAGGACTACGACAACATGTATGCTATAACAAAAGGTTTAAAAGAAATAGGTGTACATATATTAAGGGGTGGAGCCTTTAAACCAAGAACTTCCCCCTATGAGTTTCAAGGATTAAAGGAAGAGGGCCTTAGGATACTTAAAAGTGTTGGTAATGAGTTTAACATGCCAATAGTAACAGAGGTTATGGATTCCAAGGATATAGATCTAGTGTTAGATTATGCTGATATGTTGCAAATAGGATCTAGAAACATGTACAATTACAGTTTGCTGAAGGAAGTTGGGAAATTAAAGATACCAATTTTGCTAAAAAGAGGTATGAGTGCAACTCTTTCAGAGTGGCTTTATGCCGCTGAATATATACTTTCTAATGGTAATGAAAATGTTGTGCTCTGTGAAAGAGGTATTAGAACCTTTGAAACTTACACAAGAAATACACTAGATTTAAATAGCGTTGCGGTAATTAAACAAAATTACCGTATTCCAATAATTGTGGACCCAAGTCATGGCACGGGGAGAAGAGAGCTGGTAGCTAAGATGTCATTGGCTTCAATTGCTGCGGGTGCTGATGGGCTAATGATTGAAAGTCATACTAATCCGGACAATGCTGTCTCCGACGCAAGACAAACAGTGTCAATAGATACTGTAAATGAAATAGTAAAAAATGTGGAAAAGCTTGAGGAAGTTTTTAGACATAGTATTTAGCAGGTCACAGACTATTATTAAAGTATTTTGAAGATTTTTTAAATATTATTAAGTAAGTGTAATAAAATCCTTTCCATGAGAAACCATAAGCATATAGAACTTTTATCAGTTTAATATTAATACTATATTAAAAACTAGAGGAGTTGTTATCATGGAAAAAGAAAAAATGCAGTATTTTAAAAAAAAATTATTAAACGAGCATGCTCGAGCGCTTAATCTTATGAATCAAATGAAGGAGAATGAGGTTATAAATTCTAACATTCAAGCCACAGGTGAATTATCTTTTTACGACAATCACCCCTCTGATGTTGCATCTGAATTATTCGAATATGAGAAAGGGCTAGCACTTAAGGGAAATGAGATGACCATCATCAAAAAAATAGAGGATGCACTAAACAGCATTGAAAATCATACCTATGGAAAATGCAGAAATTGTGGTAAAGACATAATTGAGGAAAGACTAGAATTTATTCCATACGCAGAAAACTGTGTGACATGCCAAAAGTCAATAGCTAATATTAAACCAGCGGATCAAAACAATAGAAGTGCTGAGGAGGATTTGCTTAATACACCATTTAGACACAGTAATAGCTATGAAGCAAGTATTGATGCGGAAGACACCTATCAAGCATTGGAAGGTTTTAACAGAGTGGCTGACCATATTGGATATTACGATGACGATGATGATGATGATGGTTATGTTGAATCCATAGAGAAAATAAGCAATGAGCAATATAAAAATCAGTTGCCAGACTAATATTACAACATCACAGGTAAGGATTTAATCTAAACAATGTAGGAGAAGTATATATTGCATAAAATTGCTTAATTAACAAAAATACATTTATAGCAATATATGCTTTTCTTACTATATTAAGTGGGGGGACAGATATGGAAGTACTAATTATTTTTTTAGGCTTGCTATTAGATAGATTATCTAAAGTGTGGGCACTGAGTTCTTTAAAAGGAAAAGAGGGAGTTACATTAATTAAAGGATTCTTTAAATTGGAGTATTTAGAAAATAGAGGAGCAGCTTTTGGTATTTTACAAAACAAATTAATGTTGCTAACTTTAGTTACATTAGTAATTATATCAGGAATGATATATTATATTATGAAGTATAAGCCAAAATCAAAGCTTGTTAGAATAAGCTTTGCTATGATTATAAGCGGAGCCCTGGGAAATTTATATGATAGAGTGTTTTATAAATATGTAGTAGACTTTATTTTGCTTCATTATAAGGATGTATATTATTTCCCCACATTTAATATAGCTGATATGTTAGTAGTTATAGGTACGTTTATTTTAGCAATTTCTATAGTAAAGGATGAGATATAGATGGATAGTTTTGAGTTTAAGGTTGATGAAAATTCAGTTGGTATGAGATTAGATGTTTTTATTTCTAATAAATTTGAAAATAAATCTCGCTCGTATATTCAAGGCATAATTGAAGGGGAAACTGTTACTATAAACGGCAAATGTAAAAAAAGTAATTATAAATTAAAATTACAGGATACAGTTACATTATGGATCCCTGAGCCTGTAGGACTAAATGTAAAAGGCGAAGATATACCTTTAGAAGTTATATATGAAGATAGCGACGTGATTGTAATTAATAAACCACAGGATATGGTGGTTCACCCGGCACCAGGAAATTATAGTGGTACCTTAGTTAATGCGCTACTAAACCATTGCAATGATCTATC